>DATNQP010000059.1:0-3866 GCA_036703965.1 Leptolyngbyaceae cyanobacterium | reverse complement strand
GCTCCAATATGAATGATCGGAATCTTGCCCTCTGGATTCCACTTTTTAGGAGAATATTCAATCAAGTCGTAACCCACCGCAATGATCAAATCGGTTCGATCAAAGGCACAGCTGATGTGGTCGCGCTGTTGCAGTCCTACTGTCCACAGTGCTAGAGGATGAGTGTAGGGAATGACGCCTTTACCCATGAAGCTATTAACAACCGGAATATTCATCCGAGTGGCAAATTCTGTCAGTTCTTCACTCGCATTGGCACGAATCGCTCCATTTCCCACCAGGATTAGGGGATTTTTCGCCTTAGAGATGGCGACGGCGGCTTTACCCAGACTGCGGAAAGAAGCATAGGTTTTTTCCCGGCTATCTTTGTCGAGAGGTTCACCTGTTACCGACATTGCAGCAATATTTTCTGGCAAATCAATGTGGACGGCTCCAGGTTTCTCACTCTGAGCAATTTTAAATGCCTTACGGACAATTTCTGCTGTATTACTAGGACGAACAATTTGGGCATTCCACTTGGTCACAGGTGCAAACATTGCCACCAAATCCAAGTACTGATGAGATTCAATATGCATCCGGTCTGTTCCCACTTGACCCGTGATTGCCACCAAGGGTGCCCCATCCAGATTGGCATCAGCAACACCAGTCATCAAGTTAGTCGCGCCTGGACCTAGAGTGGAAAGGCAGACTCCCGCCTTACCAGTCAAGCGTCCATAAACGTCCGCCATGAAAGCTGCACCCTGTTCGTGACGGGTTGTAATGAACTGAATTGAAGAATGCCTGAGGGCTTCTAGAACGTGTAGATTTTCTTCCCCTGGCAGTCCAAAAACATACTCGACGCCTTCATTCTCCAGGCAACGCACCAACAGTTCAGCTGTGTTCATTTCGCCCATCTCACTTTCCTCAAAATTTATTGGCTTGGGTGCTAAGGGTTTCTTTGGGACGAAAGATTCTCAGTTACCCTAGCCCCTTCTCCAGGATACTCCCAGGAAAATCAGCGGTAGCGAGAGAGATTGAGCGATCGCGAGAGGAGAAGGGAGGAGAAAAGAGGTAAGAATTTGTGATGATTTTTTAACATTTACCCCTTTTATCCTCTAAACTGTAAAAATAGATACAGAAATATTCTTGAGGTTGCAATTCTTGCTGAATATCTATCGAGAGTCAGATGTTCTCAGGCAAAGAAAGTAACAAGGTCATGCTTAAGGCAAGTTTGCCAAGGCTTCCTCAGTGTCATCATTTCATAAACAAACTTTTCAAAAAATTAGATTGGAGCGCAAGATAATGAAACTTTCTTACCGAGGTGTCCACTATAAAGACGAACCCTCCACGATGGAAGTGACAGAGGGCGAGATTGTCGGGATGTATCGGGATCAAGAGCGCCAATCTGGCTACCTTAGACACATTCCCGAACCTCCAACCGTTAATAATTTGAAATATCGTGGCGTCGCCTACCGCACGAGCCAAGCCGTAGCCGCCGTGCCTAGCGTCGTCACTCAAGCCGTTTGCGCCCTACCACGTCGAACCTTCCCCGTCGCAACAAGCGTGAAATCCTCTAGCGCCGATTCAGTTAGCAGGAGACTGGGTATCAGCGCAGAGGAGGCTTTTCCTCCACTAGCTTTTTGACAGTAAACAGATTTGTGACTTCAGGAAAAACACAAGGCGATCGCAAGCGATCGCCTTTTTTTTTAAAAAGGACTCCCGATTATTTGGAGCGACTTCAGGATTCAGTATTATGAGTCACTGGACTAACTATTAACTATTCGTGTCTGAAAAGCAGAAGCCTGTTCGCTCCTTAGCTGGCATTGCGGGGATTGTGGCACTCGCCACGCTAATTAGTAAAGTTTTTGGATTGGTACGTCAGCAAGCGATCGCTGCTGCCTTTGGCGTAGGTGTCACTGCCGATGCTTACAACTACGCCTACGTTATTCCTGGTTTTTTGTTAATCCTACTGGGCGGCATTAATGGTCCCTTCCACAGCGCCATTGTTAGCGTCTTGGCAAAGCGCGACAAATCAGAAGCCGCTCCTTTGGTTGAGACAATTACAACGCTAGTGGGAGGGATACTACTACTCGTCACCATTGGCTTAATTCTGTTTGCCGGTGTTTTCATTAACGTGGTTGCACCTGGTTTAGGTGAGACACCGCAGGGCATGACAGTGCGAGCGATCGCAATTCAACAGTTGCAGATCATGGCTCCCATGGCAGTCATGGCTGGACTAATTGGCATTGGCTTTGGTACTCTCAATGCCGCTGATATGTATTGGCTGCCCTCGGTTAGCCCCTTATTCTCCAGCATTACTGTAATTGGCGGACTGGGCATCTTGGCGCTGCAACTAGGGGACAAAATAAATGCTCCCCAATACGCTCAATTGGGGGGATTAGTTTTGGCTGGGGGAACCCTTGCCGGTGCTCTCTTACAGTGGGCAGTTCAGCTGAGTGCCCAGTGGCGTGCGGGTATGGGCAAGTTACGCCTACGGTTTAACTGGCATCAGCCTGGGGTCAAGGATGTCCTTAAGGTAATGGGCCCTGCAACCCTTTCCTCTGGAATGTTGCAGATTAACCTCTACACAGATTTATTTTTCGCCTCTTATATTCCCCAAGCCGCTGCTGCGATGAACTATGCGGGGCTTTTAGTCCAAACCCCACTGGGGATTATTTCCAATATGATTTTAGTGCCGCTGCTTCCGGTGTTTTCCCGACTGGCTGCGCCTGAAAATTGGCCGGAATTAAAAGTGCGGATTCGGCAAGGATTACTCCTGACTGCCTTGACTATGCTGCCATTGAGTGCCCTTATGGTAACCTTGGCATTTCCAATTGTGCGCGTGGTTTATGAGCGCTACGCTTTTGACAAAAATGCCTCCCAACTCGTGGCTTCAGTGTTGATTGTTTATGGGATTGGGATGTTTTTCTACTTAGGGCGCGATGTGCTGGTGCGAGTATTTTATGCCCTGGGTGATGGCGTGACGCCCTTTCGCATCAGTATTATAAATATCTTTCTTAATGCCGTGCTGGACTATATCTTTTTCAAGCCCTTTGGAGCGCCCGGTTTAGTCTTAGCAACAGTAGTAGTTAATTTCACTTCAACAGTAATGCTGTTGTGGTTGTTGAATCGCAAGCTCAACGGCTTACCTTGGCGGGAGTGGAGTTTGCCACTGCTGGGCTTAATCGTTGGTAGCTTGATGACTGGGTTAGCCAGTTGGGGTGTCAGTCGGGGTTTTCAGCAAATTGTGGGTAGTGGTAGTTTGCTGTTACAACTGTTGCAGATATCTTTAGCTGCGATAGTGGGGTTAGGCGTATTTGCTCTGTTTGCCACTCGTATGAATTTGCCAGAAGTGGATATTTTTGTCGCCCGTCTGCGTCAGCGGTTTGTTAGGTAATACCAAATCCGGGTTTTCTATACCATTTCTTTAAATGTGGACTACAGATATAGTTCTTGTCCTCCCCTTCATTAGGGGGGCTAAGGAGTGTTTTCAAACTTTCCCATCAGATTCAGATCCCCCATTATCCCCCTTAAAAAGGGGGACTTTGACTCGATTCTCCCCCCTTTTTAAGCAACTCACAAAACGCTGTACTACCAGTTTCATAAATACTTGCTACAGATGCATTTCTGGCTCCCCCTTGATAAGGGGGGTTGGGGGTCGATGTGTAGCGCATCAAAAGGAAATTGGTATAAAGACGTTCCACCGGAACGTCTCTACGACTAGAAACTCATCCTAGAGGATGTTTTCTTCGGCGGCAAGAGTATCGTATGCCACTCCGTTAGATAGGACGATCTATTTGACGCTCGAAGATTCGCTTCTCGATTTCAGATGTCTCTTCGTAAACGTCTATCGGAGTCGCTTCAGTGTCCAATATGCTCTCTCTCCCAGA
>DATNQP010000058.1:0-3511 GCA_036703965.1 Leptolyngbyaceae cyanobacterium | reverse complement strand
AGATGACTGTGGGGCAACCCCTATCAGTTTCAGACCGCTACCCCCTTTATCAGGAGAGTCGTCACGGTGCAAGACAAGCTGTGGCTGACCTCACTAAAGACCTCCAACACGCGATGGAGAGCCTGATTTCGCCGGGAGCGTGAGGAGGGGGTTTGGGGGCATCGGGGTCTCCTCTGGAGTTGGGGGGAAACCCCCCCAATCTTGGTTTTTCTCTGGCAACGACTAAGCATAAACTTGTATTAATAAGCAATAAAGTATCTTTACAAAAGTAAGATGCACTCACCCGACTGAAGTTCACCATGCGTATTCTTGCTATTGGCGATATTCACGGCTGCTCGATCGCGTTTGATGCACTCATCGCGGCTGTGAGACCGCAGCCAAACGATAAAATCATTACACTAGGCGACTACATAGACCGGGGACCCGACTCCAAAGGTGTGATCGATCGCTTGATTGCACTTCATGAGACTGGACGGCTTACGGCTCTACGGGGTAACCACGAGCTGATGATGCTACAAGTTCGCGATCGCTACCGCAAAAAGTCGCAGTGGCGAGATAGCGGCGGTGATGCAACCCTGGCTTCTTACGCCAAATCTGGCAAAGTCGGTAAATTGGCAGATGTGCCTGAGGAGCACTGGGACTTTATTGAGAATGTATGCGTTGACTGGTGTGAAACAGAGAGGCACTTTTTCGTCCATGCCAACGCCTACCCCGATCTTCCTCTAGCAGACCAACCCGACTATATGCTTTTCTGGGAAAAGTTCGGCAATCCAATTCCGCACCTTTCCGGCAAAATTATGGTTTGTGGACACACCAGTCAAAAAAGTGGCGTCCCTCTCAATCTCGGTCATGCTATCTGTATCGATACCAGGGTTTACGGTAAAGGATGGCTAACCTGTCTGGATGTAACGAGTGGTAGAGTCTGGCAGGCTAACCAAGCTGGGGATGTGCGAACTGCCTGGATTGACGAATTTGCTTCAGGCTCAACCAGCTTTCGCTCTAAGTCTTCAGCCATGTTTGACAGGCTCCGATCGGCGATTGCGTTCAAATGAATTACTCCCTTTCCGCCAGAAGAATACCTATAACTCCAGGGACTGGCGACTGGTGATTAGGGACTGGTGATTAGGGACTGGTGATTAGGGACTGGTGATTAGGGACTGGTGATTAGGGACTGGTGATTAGGGACTGGTGATTAGGGACTGGTGATTAGGGACTGGTGAAGAGAACTTGCAATAGGTAATCTTAGAGCGGGAAGGGAGTAGATAAGGCGATCGCTTGAAATCTGATGCTGGAGAAAAACAGGGATGTCTAGGGCAAAAAAAGGCAAAGTCATTCTTTACTAAGTAGCTGGTCATCCGTAATTAATATTGTTTTTAGCTTCTGATCATTCAAGTTCTCATCTAAGTCATCTGTCTTAAGTCGTGAACTCATCAGCACTTTTTCGCGATCGCGTACTGTTGTGAGTGCTGTCTCCAAAGTAAAACTAAACGAGCCAAAGGATTCGGGTGAAATCCGATCCTTATCTAAGTCCTTGACAACTTCCTTAAAAATCGTAAACAACTGTTTTCTCACTTTCCTGACAAGTGACAAATCGTCCAAACTCATTACCTGATCGATTAGGGAAACAATTTCTAGGTTGTACTTATCCGCTCGACTCTTTTGTTTTTCTGAAAGACGCGATTGCAATGACCAAACCCAAGAAGCAACTAGTGTTCCAATCGACAATAGAAAACCTAGCTTATCAACATTGGCGGCAAGAAAGTCGGGTTTTTCTCGGTCGTAGTAGGATTGCGCTCCAGGATGGACTGACAATGACAAAAGCCCTTCCGTTCCCGGAGGAGTAATTGATGCGGCTAGGGTATTGCGGATCACCAGATCGTGCTGATACTCATACAAAATGCGCGTAATTTCATAAATCAGCGCTGGATCGACATTCTCGCTAGCCACGAGTACAGAACGCACGCCAACACTCGGCAAATCTGTTTCTGGCACGGTGGGTTCGCTTTTGTAACTTCCTTCGGGAATCGTGCTAGCTTCCAGATACGGCAGCTTAAATTTCATTGCTGCTGCTTGCTTGATAGGCACGAGGTCCCCAGGAGTATTTTGGAGTAACTCGCTTACTACACTACTCCCTGCTGGAAGAACGCGAAAAATAGCATCGACTTCACCTTTGCTGAAGGCTTGACTGGCTTCTGGCCAGGAAACTGCAATTGATTTCAAGTCTTCAGGCTTGAGTCCGTAGTGATTGCTCAAAAACCAAAAAGAGCTATAAGAACCACTCCCTTTGGGCATCAGCGCAATGCGTTTACCTTTCAGGCCTGCCACATTGCGAATGCCAGACTGCTCAGTAACAATTAGATGAAACACTTCTTGGTACAACAAAGCAACTGCCCTAACGGATGGCACTGTCGGTGCATCGCTTTGCCAAAGGGCTAGCTGAGCCTTATTCGCCTCAAGCAGTTTTACATTTTCCTGCGCTCCTTGCGTTTCAATGACTTTAAGCCGAATTTGGGGATTTTGTTGAGCAACTACTTCAGCGATCGCTTCTGCAAAGGGATAATAACTCCCTGTCTTTGCTCCCGTTGCAATCGTTAGGTAAGTGACTCGCTGCTTGTCTTGAACCAATTTCCATGTGAAACCTGCAACCAGGATGAGGCTAAACAAGGCAACTGGAAGAATAAACTTATTTGACATTGGCATTCTGAATTTCTCAGAGCAGCTTGGCTACCAGCTAAGTAGCTAGGCGTAATTAAACACAAGTTGTCGTGTGTCGGGTACTAGGGACTGGTGACTGGTGACTGGGTAAGCCTTCCCAATCCAAGCATCCCCATTACCCCTTATCCCCAGAGGGGACCCCGAGTTCCCCAATCACTAAAACCAGTAATGTTTATTTCCACCGACCTACTTAATTAGATTTACCTTACATTACAATGGAGTTCTTGCAAAAATACACAGACCCCTCTCCAATCCCGACTTTCAAGATAAGTCTAATCAGGCTGCCTGCTGCGATCGCTCCCCAAAATATTGCACCATCAACCACCCCGCCGAGATCAACCCGGCAATCCCCAACGTCAATCCTGTATAGGACACCAAAAATCCAAAAACTGGCAGTACCGCGCCGCTGAAGGTAACCACAACCGCTCCCCAACGTGCCCGCCGCCGAGTCCCCAATCCCCAGCCAAACACAAACAAGATTGGCAACAGCAAGCCCCAGGCAAATTTAGCATCCAATAGACGGCTGGCGTGAATGCGTTTGTTTATTAGACTTCGCTCACGCAAAGGAGTGCCCCGTAATCATCTTCAAGAAAATTATTTATCGAAAAAACTGGGTTTAAAACCCAGTTTTTTCGATACGCTCAGGGCAAGCTTTTAGGACGGCTTTGCGCGGTAAAATATGTACACCGAACAACCAACGGATACCTTGAGAGTGAAAATCAGACACGAGTCGGGACCTCCAAACGGTATAAACAGGTCTGAACCTTGACAACTGAAGTTAGGGGGTTCCAACTAG
>DATNQP010000057.1:0-6479 GCA_036703965.1 Leptolyngbyaceae cyanobacterium | reverse complement strand
ATCTATCAAGTGAACGCTCTCAAATTCAGGGAAACCTAAGTCTGGCAACAGATATGGCAATCCTGAGCCAAGCTGGGAAGAGATTCTCAGAAGGTGCAGAGACTCGACGGGAGCTACCCTAACGTGAAGCCGAGGGTAAAGAGAGAGTCCAATTCTTAAAGCCAGTGATGGCAGTAGCGAAAGCTGCGGGAGAATGAAAATCCGTTGACTGTAAAATGTCGTGTGGGTTCAAGTCCCACCGCCCCCATCTCCATTCACTTCTGCCCAACTTGATGAAAACTCAGGAGGCAGTGCTGTGAAGCCTGAAGCCAGAGCAAGACAAAAAATTGACCAACTGCTGGCAGCAGCAGGCTGGAACGTCCAGCACTTTGAAGCACTGAACTTAAGTGCAGCACTGGGTGTAGCCGTGCGAGAGTTTCCCCTCAAATCTGGCTTTGCCGATTATCTGCTATTTATCGATCGCAAAGCCGTTGGTGTCATTGAAGCCAAACCAGAAGGAACGACACTGAGGGGTGTCGCCGAACAGTCGGAGAAGTATTTAACGGGTTTACCGGATACCCTGCGCTGTTATCAAAAACCCTTGCCCTTCGGTTACGAGAGTACGGGGACAGAAACCTTATTTCGGGATTTGCGCGACCCGGACTATCGATCCCGCAGGGTGTTTGCCTTTCACCAGCCCCAAACTCTGCAAGAATGGATTTCGGAACCCGATACCCTCAGAGCCAGATTAAGACAACTGCCACCTCTCAACACAGAAGGACTGAGAGATTGTCAGATTGATGCGATCGCTAATTTAGAACAGTCCTTTGCCCAAGCGAAACCGAGAGCCTTGATTCAAATGGCGACGGGCAGTGGCAAGACTTATACTGCTGTCAGCTTTATCTATCGCCTGATTAAGTTCGCTGGGGCAAAGCGGGTACTGTTTCTGGTAGACCGGAGTAACCTGGGCAAGCAGACCTTACGCGAGTTCCAGCAGTACGTAACCCCCGATGACGGGCGCAAGTTTACCGAACTGTACAACGTGCAGCGCTTAACTTCCAATACCCTTGACAGGGTAAGTAAAGTATGGATTACTACGATTCAGCGCCTGTACTCCCTGCTTAAAGGGGAAGCAGAATTGGAGGAGGAGACAGAGGAAGAATCTCTCTTTGACAGCGAGGTGGAAGCTGAGACACCCAAGGAAGTCAACTACAATCCGCGCTTTCCGATTGAAGACTTTGACTTCATTATCACAGACGAGTGCCACCGCTCGATTTACAACGTCTGGCGGCAGGTGTTGGAATATTACGACACCTTCCTGATTGGTCTGACGGCGACACCTTCATTGCAGACATTTGGTTTTTTCAACCAGAATCTGGTGATGGAGTACAATCACGATCGCGCCGTTGCCGATGGCGTGAATGTCGGGTATGAGGTCTATCGCATCCGCACCAGGATTACGGAACAGGGTAGCACGGTTGAGGCGGGTCATTATATTGATAGGCGATCGCGTCTTACCAGGGCAGTCCGCTGGCAGCAGTTAGACGAAAATCTGCAATACTCGGCAAGGCAGCTAGACCGAGATATCGTTTCTGAAAGCCAAATCCGCACCATCATTCGCACGTTCAAAAACAAGCTATCGACCGAGATTTTTCCTGGCAGGACGGAAGTACCGAAGACCTTGATTTTTGCCAAGGATGACACCCACGCCGAAGATATTGTCGAGATTGTCCGGCAGGAGTTTGGCAAGGGGAACCAGTTTTGCAAAAAGATTACCTATCGCACCACCGGGGAGAAGGCAGAGGATTTAATCGCCAGCTTTCGCAATTCCTATGACCCTCGGATAGCTGTTACCGTGGACATGATTTCCACCGGGACGGACATTAAGCCGTTAGAATGCGTTTTGTTCATGCGCGATGTCAGATCGCGAGTTTATTTTGAACAGATGAAGGGACGGGGAACGCGGACAATTAACCCCAACGATTTTCAAGCGGTGACTCCCGGTGCAGCGGTCAAGACCCATTTCGTGATTGTGGATGCGGTGGGGGTGTGCGAGAGTGATAAGAGCGACTCTCGACCGTTGGAGCGCAAGCGTAGCGTTCCCTTTGATAAGCTATTGCAGTCGGTGGCGTTAGACAACCGGGATGAGGACACCCTGACTTCTCTAGCAGGTCGGTTGGCACGGTTAGACCGGAAGCTTTCGGACAACGATCGCACGGAAATTCAGTCTACTGCTGGTCGAGAGTTCAAGCAAATCATCAATGGGTTACTCGGTGCTGTTGACCCCGACCAACAAATCGAACGGGCGAAAGCGCAGTTTCAAACCGAAACGCCTACCGAACAGCAGGTGCAGCAAGCAGCGGTACAGTTAGCGGACGATGCCTGCACGCCATTTGATAACCCTCAACTGCGGAAGCTACTCGACGACCTCAAGACGCAACGCGAACAGATTATCGATACAGTGAGTCAAGACCAGGTGCTGTCAGCGGGGTTTGATACGTCGGCACGGGAGAAGGCGCAAACGCTGGTGGAGAGTTTCCAGCAGTTCATCGAACAGAACAAAGATGAAATTACAGCCTTGCAGATTATCTACAATCAGCCCTACGGTCAGAGTCAGGTGACTTACGAGCAAATCCGGCAGTTAGCGGATGCGATCGCTCGTCCTCCTCACAATCTCACAACCGAGCGGCTGTGGCAAGCCTACGAACAGTTAGAAACGTCGAAAGTCAGGGGTGCTGGACCGCAACAGCTTTTAACCAATGTCATTTCTCTGGTACGCTTTGCCCTTGGTGAAACGGATGTCTTGGAACCGTTTCCAGAAATGGTGAATCGGAGGTTTCAACAGTGGTTGGAGGAACAGCAGCAAGCAGGGAGAGAATTTACCCCAGAACAGCGGGATTGGTTGGTGATGATTAAAGACCACATTGCTACCAGCTTGAGTATTGAGGTGGATGATTTTGAATACACGCCGTTTGATGGCAAGGGCGGACAGTTGAAGGCGGTGCAGTTGTTTGGTCGGGAATTGAATAGCATATTAATAGAATTAAATGCAGTGCTGGCAGCATGAAAACTTTCAAAGAAGTCCAAGATTTTTTCAGTAGATATAAACCCATCCTGCTGGAAAAATATAATTGGTTGAGTGAATTGGGGATTTTTGGCTCTTATGTAAGAGGAGAGCAAAATGAGGAAAGTGATGTTGATGTGTTAGTTGATTATACGGAAGCGCCTGACTTGATTGAGTTAATTGATTTAGAAAACTATCTCAGCGACAATCTGGGCATGAAAGTTGATGTAGTGACCAAAAATGGATTGAAGCCCAGATTGAAAGAGCGAATTTTGTCGGAAGTCGTTTATGTATGACGAAACGAGAGTTAGACGATTTCCTTCAGGATATATTGGAGGCGATTGGAGCGGTTGAACGATTCTTCTCTGGGGTAAGTTTTGAGGAGTTTACCCAAAATGAGGAGAAGATTTTTGCTGTCGAGAAGGCGATGGAGATTATTGGGGAAGCGGTTAAGAATCTTCCCGATTCTCTGAGAATTCAGTATCCTGAGATTCCCTGGAAGAATATAGCAGGAATGCGAGATAAGTTAGTGCATGAGTATTGGGGTACAGATGTCAATATTTTATGGAGAACGGCACAACAGAGAGTGCCTGAGCTTAAGGGGCAGGTAATTAGGATTAGACAGGAATTGCAGAAGGATAAGTGAGAGGTTGTTGGTTTAATGGGAGATAGAGATAATTGGCTTGAACTCCCTAAAGGTTGGGTTTGGGCAAGATTGGAACTTATTTCAGATGCACTGGGCGGTTTTGCCTTTAAAAGCAAGGATTACAGCGATTCTGGTTTTCAAATCGTCAAAATTGGCAATGTGAAACCCGCAAGATTAGAGCTTAATGAAAATCCCAGTTTTATAAAAAATATCGAGGCTACGATAATAGACAAGTATTTATTGAGCCGTGATGATATCCTTATTACTCTTACAGGAACTAGAAGAAAACGAGATTATGGATTTGTAGCAATAGTCAAGGATGAAAAAAATCTTTTGCTTAACCAGCGTGTTGCAAGACTAAGATTTTATCCACCATCATATTCAAAATACTTTTTGTATGCCCTACAGAGTGAGCAATTTCGTAATTGCTTTTTCAGAAACGAGACTGGCAATGTTGGTCAAGGTAATGTAGGTATGCGGGCAATAACAGAGGAATCAATTCCTCTGCCACCCCTTGCGGAACAGCATCGCATTGTCGCCAAAATTGATGAGCTTTTTAGTGAACTTGATGCGGGTGTTGAGTTACTGAAAAAGTTAAAAGCCAAGTTGAAGCGCTACCGTCAGGCGGTGCTGAAAGCAGCGGTAGAAGGAAAACTGACAAAAGACTGGCGCGAGGCTCATCAAGGAGAATTAGAGCCAGGATCAGTGCTGCTAGAACGCATTCTCAAAGAGCGGCGTGAGAAGTGGGAAGCGGAACAACTCGCCCAGATGAAGGCGAAGGGCAAAACGCCAAAGGATGATAGTTGGAAGCTGAAATATAAGGAACCAGTTGCACCGGATATCTCTGATTTGCCTGAATTACCAGAGGGGTGGATGTGGACATCAGTAGAGCAATTATCAGAGGTTGTAAGAGGGGCTTCGCCAAGACCAGCCGGAGACCCAAGATATTTTGGCGGAAATATACCTTGGATTACAGTAGGTTGCTTAACGGCTGATGAACAACCATATCTTACTTCTGTCTCAGAATTTGTTACCGGCGTTAGCTATAGCGATTATGTCGAACAACTCACCTACCTGCTGTTCCTGAAAATGGCAGACGAGCAAACCACCTTGCTCGGTAAACCCTCCACCATTCCTTCAGACTACAACTGGCAGAGTTTGCGATCGCAAGACGGAGACGCTCTAGAAATCCAATACCGCAAAACCCTGGAAAACCTTGGTAAAGAAAAAGGACTGCTGGGCGTCATCTTCCGCAAATCTCAAAACAAAATTCAAGACCCCGCCAAACTCAAACGACTGATTGAACTGACTAACTCCGAAACCTGGGTGGGATTGGATGTCGATGTCAAAGGCGAAATCTACGAAGGACTGTTACAGAAAAACGCCGAAGACACCAAAAGCGGTGCGGGACAGTATTTTACCCCCAGAGCATTAATCAAGGCAATCGTCGAAGTCATGCGCCCAGAACCGGGGCAGAGAATCTGCGACCCTGCCTGCGGTACAGGCGGCTTTTTCCTAATTGCCCACGATTACATTTCCCATCGCTACCGCCTCGACAAAGCCCAAAAGCAGTTCCTCAAGTACATGACGTTCAAGGGCAAAGACGTTGCCGATGGTGTCGTGCGCCTGTGTGCGATGAACCTCTACCTGCACGGCATCAGCGGTGAAGAAAGCCCAGTGGAAACGGGAGACAGTCTCATCTCTGACCCAGGCGAACGTTTTGAGATGGTGCTGACCAATCCCCCCTTCGGTAAAAAGAGCAGCATCACAATTTTCAACGGGGATGGCAAAGCAGACAAAGAATCCCTAACCTACGAACGGGAGGACTTCTGGGCAACCACCTCGAACAAACAGCTTAACTTCCTCCAGCACGTCAAAACCCTGCTAGCGATTAACGGCAAAGCGGCGATTGTCGTGCCGGATAACGTGCTGTTTGAAGGCGGTGCCGGGGAAACGGTTAGGCGTAAGTTACTCGCAGAATGCGATGTTCACACCCTGCTGCGACTGCCTACAGGCATCTTCTACGCCCAAGGAGTCAAAGCCAACGTCCTGTTTTGCGATCGCAGACCCGCCAGTGCCACGCCTTGGACAAAGAAGCTGTGGATTTACGACTTGAGAACCAACCAGCATTTTACCCTCAAACAAAATCCCCTGCGTTACGAGGACTTACAAGACTTCATTGGCTGCTTTAACCCAGAGAACCGCCACGAGAGACAAGAAACCGAACGTTTCAGAGCATTTGACTACGATGACCTGATTCAACGGGACAAAGCCAGCCTCGATATCTTCTGGTTACGCGATGAAAGCTTGGAGGACTCGGATAACTTGCCTGAACCCGATGTTTTAGCCCAGGACATTGCCGAAGACCTGGGAGCCGCATTGGCACTGTTCAAGAGTATTTCTGAAGACTTGGAGACGGAAACGGTATTTTCGTAGCAAAGGAATGAAAAACGACGCTAAGGCTGGAGGTATAGCAAAAGGCAGAGGGCATAGGGCAGCACTTCGACACGCTCAGTGACCTGGCAGAAGGGAAAAGATTGAGGGGTTAGGGTTTCAGTATTTGGCGAGAGTCAAGAGTTGCCTTGGCGACTGGTATAACTGCTCAATAACCCTGGGGAACTTTGGCTTCGGACAATGATTTTGCGTCATTTGAGGGCTGTTTCTGGAGAATTTACCTCAACTTATTGACCAGTTACGGATTCAGCTGGGGTCTACTGTTATAGCTTTCTCATCATTGCTACAGCCAACGGAAATTCTGCTCAAGTCAACCGGGTAGCCGTTAAAGTTTAA
>DATNQP010000056.1:0-6691 GCA_036703965.1 Leptolyngbyaceae cyanobacterium | reverse complement strand
GTGACAACTCCTACACCAACTGAATACAGTATGGTGTAGGCTTCTCAGCGACTCCTGCTATTGCATAGGACATTAACTGAGCTTTAAGAACGGGTTGCCCCACCGCTCTATTTTTGATGTTGATAGCTGCATTATGGTCACGGTCAAGACTGCACCCACAACAAGGGCAGTCATGCCAGCGTATATGCAGCTTCTTTGGTACTTTCTCGCCACAATTGGAGCAATCCTGTGATGTATTGTGAGCGCTCACTGGGACTACCAACAAACCAGCGTTTTCGGCTTTGTTTGTCAATATCGACAAGAAGCTTGACCACCCAGCATCCAGCACAGATTTAGCCAATCGGGTATGAGCTAGACCTTTAACGTTTAAATCTTCATGAGCGATTACGTCATATTTTGATAACAGCCAATTAGCTGTTTTGAAATGAAAATCTTTTCTTTTGTCTGCAACCTTTTTATGTTGCTTCCCCAGCTGCTTGATAGCTTCAAATCTGCTATTACTCCCTTTTTTGCGACGTGACACTCGCTTTTGAATTACTCGTAAACGTTTTTGGGCTTTACGGTAATGCTGGGGAATAGCAACCGTCTCGCCCTCAGAGGTTGTCAAGAACTCTTTCAGTCCTAGATCAATGCCTGCTATCGAATGAGGATTAAAGCTTGGTTTAACTTCTGGAACTGTTTTGTCTTCTAGAGAAAGCGTGAGATAGTACCCATCAGCTTTTTTGGTGACCGATGCCGTTTTGATTTTGAACCCGTCAGGAATGGGACGATGCCAGACAACTTTAACTTTTCCAAACATCGGTAAATTAATCAAATTACCGTTCGGCTGAGCGCTCACGCCGAAGCCTTGCAAGCATCCCTCTTTCATCTGGGGATAAGTCAAAGTCCTGTAACGGTTCCGAGCCTTAAACCGAGGTCTACCACTTCGTTTGCCATTACTATCACCCTTGAGAAACCTATCAAACGTTACCTTGACTCGTTTAACCACATCCTGAAGCACTTGTGAATAAATTTCACCGTACCAAGGATGCGTTTTCTTGAGCTGTGGTAGCGTCTTCTTTTGCGAGTAATAGTCTGGGTTGTCACGCAGCTTAGGTAAGTGGCATATCAAAGGGCAAGCATTAACAGGAGAACGATTCTGCTCATACCAATTAAACCTATCAGCCAACAAATAATTGTACTGAGCGCAAAGCATTGACAGCCACCTGTCTAACTCTGTGGCTTGGTGTTTTGTTGGGCGTAATCGGTATTGGTAGGCTGTTCTCACTTGTTTTTTCCTGCTTATCGACCTATAAAACAGTATACTCGATGAATGGACAATTGTCAGGACAAAAATGAAAGACAAAAAGCTGGAAATCCGAATCACTAGCTATGAGATGAGACAATTAGAGCAAGAAGCTACTAGGCGTGGGATGACAAAATCGGAGTTGATAAGGAGCTTGATTGCTCGTTTCCCCGCTCCTGTGTAATTGGTTGCTTCCGTTCCTACAGCAACCCGCCTATCCATCCCAACACCAACCTGAGTACAGGTATGATGTGGGGCTTTCGGCGTCAAGCTAATAAAGGACTCCCAACTCATTAAACCCAGGTTGGTAAACACCTCCTTAATGACTTCCGCTTCTGGATGACTAATAACGTTATTAGTCATCCGCACAGAATCATTCAACATGCGGTAGAGCAACGATACTACCTCGGAGACAACGGTGCCGAGGCGCAGTGCTAAAAGTTGCAAAATGCCTTCTGTTTCCTCTACAGGATTCAGATTTTCTCGCTGGAGATTCTCAATCAAGGCCAAGGCAAGAGCTTCTTCATCACTCAGTAACCGGATTACGACGGGGACTTCATCCAGTCCGGCAGCAATTGCGGCTCGGTAACGTCGTTCCCCCGCCACTAGTTCGTATTTGTCATCATCAGGTAATGTCCGTACTAACAGGGGTTGTAAAATCCCATGCTGTTTAATTGACTCAGTTAGTTCTGCGATCGCCTTGGTATCAAAGTAACGGCGCGGTTGCCCCACAGGAAGTATAATGCGCTCGGTAGGAAGAGAACTGCTTGGGGTTGGTTCCTCCTTTCCAAATAGGCTATCCAAACCTTTGAGTCTTTTTACAGGTGGCTTCTGGTTTTTGGAGTTCATTTCAAGCCCTCCAACATTTCCGTAATTTTTTCCAAAACCTTGACCGCTGGATGCTTGGGGTTATGTAGAGCCAGAGGAATATGCTTCTCAGCGGCATCAGCGAAGGCTGTCGTCCGGGGGATTTCGGGAAAGATTATCCCTTCAACTTCGGCAAACTGGTCTTGAATCGCTTGCAGGATGCGCTGATCTTGAGAGTTTGCCTTGGCAAACATCGTCGGCAGATAACCCGCAATTTTGAGTTGACGGTTGGGGCGGGCGCGAACGCGCTTGATGGTGCGAAATAGGAGCTCAGTTCCTTGAAAAGCTTTGTACTGGGTTTGAATCGGAATCAGAACATGTGTGGAGGCGACCAAACTAATGTAACTGAGGATTCCCAGAGAGGGAGGGCAGTCAATTAGGATAAAATCATACTCAGCCAGTACTGGAGCGATCGCATCTTTCATCCGTTGTTCTCTCATATCAGCTGTCACCAGTTCCAGTTCAGCTCCACTTAAGTTGATATTAGCTGGAGCTAAATCAACACCATGTATGTCTTTCTGGATAGGCAAAGGTTCGTCTTCAAGAAGTGCATCATAGAGAGTTTTCTCAATCTCTAGGGGTTCTAGTCCCATAAATGTTGTCAAAGACGACTGTGGGTCTAAATCCATCAACAAAACTCGGTGAGACCTCAGCGCTAGATGGTAGCCCAAGTTCATGGTTAGAGTACTTTTACCTACCCCTCCCGATTGGTTAAACAGTGAGATTGTTCGACAAGATGTTTGTTCTCCCACAAGAAACTCCTTAACTTATGTACCCAAACAATAAACTCGTAAACTCAACAATAAACCTGTAAACCCCCATCTGATTAACCGGATGAGGGTAATATTTTTGCTAATTTCACTTAGATGAATCAATACCCAACAGGTAATCCCAAGGCGGCTGACTTCAAGGTGTCCTGTTGATCGTCTTGATGGGGAGCATCCCCATTTTGCAAAAAGACGGGAGAAGGGGACATTTATTCGCAAATTATAATCGCGAATAAAAGGCGGCTAGACTTCTGATCCCTACAACTGCGAAAATTATTGTAGTCAGGGAGTTTCTAAAAAGTAATTTTCCCTCAAAAAGCGCCCTGTCCTGCTCAAAATTTCTGCCAATCCACTACCAAACAGATGCAACTCATCAACAGCGCGAGTCATCGCCACATAGAGCTGCTGTCGAGCCAAGGCTGATTTCTCCTCATTGGGAGAGCAGCAATCGGCAAACTGCTCCACCCATAGGATGAGAACAACTTTAAACTCTAAGCCGAGCGACGACAGAGCTGTGACAATCCGCACACCAGGTATTTTCACGCTGTAGTTCAGCTTTGTCTCATGGCTTTCCGTAATCCAATAGGTTCTCAACCCCAAGTCATTAAGCTGCTTGATCATCCCCTTGAGCAAGGCACGATCACTACGGGCTTTCCAGCGGTAGATAATCGCCATATCCCCCGGTGCGTAACCCGAGTGGGAGAGCTGCTGCACCTGATTTACTAACGCTTCCACCGCCCTTACTTTTGATGAAACCAAATGCAGCATCGGTTTAGAGCCATGCCGCAGTGCTGCACTAGGTTCGACTACCGGGAAAGTAATGTCATCATCTACAGAGATTTTACTGTTAGAACTAGGTTTGACAACGTTCCAGGCAGCGGTAAGAATTTCTTGGGTGTTGCGGTAGTTGCGTGTCAGATGTTTGGTTCGTCCCTGAGCTTTAATTCCCACAGAATTCCAGGCAAATTTTTGACGCTTATAGAGACGCTGAGAGCCGTCAGAAACTATCATCAGATCGCCATTGCTGGGGTCTTTCAAGGCGGCAACACAGCACCGGAACCAGTTGGGCGAGAACGTGTGAGCCTCATCCACCAGTACCGAATCCCACTTGGAGTCTGGGGGCTGCTGCAGCAAAATAGATAGCACCCGTTCGCCTATAAAGTGGTTGTATTTTTCGTCATTGTTGTTGAATTGTTGTGGATTGGGTAAACGCCCCATGAGCGATCGCGCCCAGTCGTGGAAGCGCCTGACCTCAATGCGCTCTCTATATTGGGGGTTTTGGTCGTCATCGTGCAGGAGTGAGCGCAGATAAGAGGCTAGGGGAATGTTGAAACACAAGATAAGGATGCGATGCTCCAGCAGACGGTTAGCCAGTGCCTTAGCCCGACACAGTAAAATCAGGGTCTTACCAGAACCGGCTACCCCAGAAAATAGCCGATGACCGTCTTTCATGTCCCGTGCCATTCTCTCTTGCTCAATGTCCAAGCCTAGAATTACTGAGCTGCCTGATTGTAGTTCTATCCCTGAAGGAACGCTCAAAGAGGTGGCAGGTACTTCTTTAATCTTCGTCTCTGGATGAAGCACGCCCTTAATCGTGCTGATTTGGTCATCGGAGAGCGCCGGGAAGGGAAACCTGGTGATAAACATAGCTTGGAGCCGACTAATTAGATCGCGTTCCCCCAATTTCATCCACTTGAGCGTCTCATCCCGATAGGAAACCTGGGGCTTCTCCAGCAATGGATAAATGTTTTTGTCTCGGGACTGAGCTTCGGTGATATTGGACATAACTGCACCTACACCAACCGGGAAAGCCAGGTTACCTTTGTGGTTGCCATCAGGTTGGGTCAAAATCGAGTAGCCCTTGAGCTTGTCTAGTACTGCTGTTAAGTAATTATGTCCTTGGCGCAGGGGGGATTGCTGAGTTTCAATTCGCTCGGTGTCATCCCGCTTGTACTTAATGTCGAAAAAATTGTTGTTAGCTCTAATAACCTGGTTGGCGTACTAACCCTTGACCTCGACAATCAGCAGTCCGAATGTTGACCCCAGGATAATAAAATCTGGATACCTCCCCTTCACTTTCGGTTCATACCAGACTAGGAAATTATCCGGCAGGCGATCGCCCAGCACACCATAGAGGGTTTTTTCTCCTTTACTTGCTTTATCAGGAATTGAATCAGGAATCATCACCGCCACAACGGATTGACCTCATTGTTAGTTGTTAGTTGTTAGTTGTTAGTTGCTAGCCGATGTCGCTCTTGAGTTTCTTGGAGCCTCTCGGATGAGGGCTGAAAACAGATTGTTAGTCAATGTCGTCCGGGAGGTCTTCAAGGGACATACCCGCATCCTTTAGAAGCCGATGCAGCCGCTTCATTTGAGAAAACGTGAATTTCATCTGTTGTACACCTCTTTCGTGACGGCTGATTGTTTCATCAGAAACTCCTAATTCATCCCCAAACTGCTTTTGCGTCATTCCTAGACGTTCCCGAACTTGTTTCAGTGTAGGCACATTAGGGTTGAACTTTTGATTTTTTTCATCTACCATTGTATTCATGATTCCACGTCAACGTGGAATAACTGAGTAAAAACTGACGGGGAAACATTTATGGGAAGTCCCTATACTTCCTGTTTCCCTGTCCTATCTATGCGTAGTTTCTCATTGATAGAGGAATTTGCGTAGCTCGGCGTGATTACTCCATGAATTCTCAAGCTAGGCGGTCGCTAGCACGAGCAATAGCTCCAAAAGAGCGATCGCCTTACCTAACCTAGGGATCGAGAACATACTCTCCCTCTCCTAACTAGCAATTACCAATTACCAAAAATGAATCACAACGAATGGGTTCGCCTTAGAAAGGAAGGCGACAAAATTGTCACGGCTCTTGCGACAATCGGCTATCAAGTCTTTAAGGTTAAGGGCGTTCTATCGTGGAAAATCTCCGCACCAAAGCGTCACAACTCTGAAGCGTCTTCCTACACCCTCACCTGGTTGCCTGCTCCTGTTGGGGAGTGGACACTCCTACCCAAGGACTTCACGGCTGAACGCGATCGCATGATTCAGATTATTGAATCGTCACTCTCCCCTACTCCCTCTCTCTACCGGGGAACAGGTCGGAGTAAACAGGAACACCCACGACCTTGGGTAATCTCTCAACTCTTACCTAATGCGACTAACGGCACAATTGCCAGATTCTTCAACAGGCAGGATGCTTGCGATCATCTCAGGTTTTTAACCCGAACAATGCCTGCGGCGAAATTCACGATGTTCTTCGATCCACCGGATTGTTAACAGAAATGGCATGAGGCACAGCATTGGGCGAACTCGCCTTCTCGCGACCGGTCGCAAGCAACACCTTCCGAATATCATTTTTCTTGCACAAAAGTTGAATCGAAACCTAAGAAGGGCATCTAGATGGAGGGAGTACTTATTAATTCCGGCTCCCTCGCTATAGACTCAACTAACTGGATTGCCAGCTTCTTCTTCTTTTCCTTGGGTAGGCTTTCCAACACTTCCTCAAGCAGATACTCCGGTTGCGGGAGACTCCCCAGCAGAAGGGCAAAAAAACGCTTTTTTGCCTCAACAGGGAGAGGTTCAAGTAGCTGTGCCAGGACGCCCGTGGTCGCATCCTTTCGCCCTTTTCTAAACTGGCTGATAAAAACCTCGGAAATTCCGGATTCCTGGGAAAGCCACTTGGCACTTATCCCAAAGTCCTTTAGCGTTCGATTGAAAGCTTCATTCCATTTCATATCTCGATTCTACGCCAAAGTCGTTTACTCG
>DATNQP010000055.1:0-3524 GCA_036703965.1 Leptolyngbyaceae cyanobacterium | reverse complement strand
GTTGTCTTGGCTGTGGGTAACGATCAGAACAGTCATTCAAGCCTCCACTTTAGGATAGCAGTGCATCTGCGATCGCCTCAGAAATCGGGTAGCCCAAATCTCGCTCCAGCATTCCCCACTCTCCTGTAGGGTTTACCTCTAGGAAGACATATTTCTCATCAGGCGTCTGGATGAAGTCAAGTGCGCCAAAAACCAATCCAAACTCTGCCATAAAATAATTCAGGCAACGAGCCACTTCACTAGGGAGTTCAGCCTCCTCCCACACACACTCCTCTGGTTTAGCACGCCGCCAATCCATTGTTGTTGTGGAATAACGAGATGCATCTAGCGCCCCCACAAATAGATTTCCCGCCACAAACACCACCCGCAACTCCCGCCGTTTTGGGATCTGCTCTTGGAAGACCATAGGGCTATAGCGCAACGCCTCTGCCTCAACAAAGTCTTCCTCTTTGAGGACGCTGGTGTAGAGAAAGAATGAAGAGCCTTCCATACTAACGGAAAGTGGCGTCAGCAGCTTAGCGACTATTTTGCCCTTGACCTCTTGGAAAAATGCCCGTGCCTCTTGAGGATCGTTGGTGACGAGAGTACGCGGGATGCAAAGACCTACCTGTCTGGCAACCCTAAGCTGGCGCAGCTTGTTCTCTGCTTCTGAAATTCGCTGCAAGTCATCTACCCAACGAGCTTCCCGGAGACTGTCCAAGAAACCACGCAAGGCTGCCACTGACTCTCTGGCGCACGATTCTTGGAACCGTGGAGCCAATTCTTTGCTTAGCTGCGGCTGCCAGAGGCGGCGCATCCAAACGGCTTGCACCTCTTCTGTGCTGATAGATTTCTCACCATACTTCAGCCGATGACTGAGTCCTTCGCTGCCGATCCGGGCTGCAAGTTGAACTGCGATCGGAAATTGGTCGGTATCGAGGCGAAAAGGTTGTGCGCCCCGTCTTGAAAGGGCTTGTGCCACTCTATCCACGGTGAAGTAATCGCCACTGTGGGTGAGCAATAAAACGACATCGCGCGACAGGCTCATGAAATATTTAATAAGTTGTGTCAACAGGAAAAGCCGCAGAAATGACTAATAGGGAATCAGGTAACTGCGGCTGTTTGACTTTGTGTGCGATCGCTCAAAACTACTGCTGTTGATGTTTAAATCATTCAGTTTGCCTACCTCAAAGCTCTGCTGTATGGCTGATAGCGTTGAGCTAGGCAAGAAGCGCTGTTATTACACCCCCCCCTCATCACCGTCAGAGGGCTACTTCCTCGTCACGGCTCCGCCGCCACCACCATCTTCTTGGTCAGAGGGGTACTTCATCGTCACGGCTCCGCCGCCACCGCTGCCACCCGAGATATTATCCTCATTGTCTGATGGGTACTTCCGCGTCATGTATCTTTTCCCCCCTGCTACGGCTTCCATCTCCTCCTCAGACATTTCTTCAGCGCTCTGCCCTTCTAAGAAGCGGGCGAAGAATGGAACCGCCTCTGAATTTAAGTCTTCTTTATTCTGATCAGACATTGGTTTTACCGTCCTATTGTTTGCTTCAAAAGCCGCTTTAATTTCAAGCGGCTTTTGAGATTCAATTTCATTAAAACTTTAAGAATCGTAGATATCTAAGTCTAAATAGGTAAAGACTTTCCTTTGTATCACCCAAATGGGTGATATTTTAGACATAACTATTAATTTATGTTAACTATTTAGATAAATTAACAAGTAGTTCTACTCAGTTTTTAATTTGAACACCCCGCTGATGGCTGATTGTTTTTCATTTTCCTCAAGCCTATGTTCGAGCAATAT
Source organism: Leptolyngbyaceae cyanobacterium (assembly GCA_036703965.1). Taxonomy (GTDB): domain Bacteria; phylum Cyanobacteriota; class Cyanobacteriia; order Cyanobacteriales; family Coleofasciculaceae; genus DATNQP01. Next base: position 1,735 of record DATNQP010000055.1, on the reverse strand, counting down.
TTGGCTTAAGTTTTAGGAATTTGCCCAATAATTTTGAAGACACTATTAGAGTTTAATTAAGTTTTGTAAAGCTGTTCTTAAGTAAGTGGGTCACCAACAGGTGTGAAAAAATATCAGAGTGTTCTCCAACACAGCGAAGAAGACTGTGGCGCAGCTTGTCTGGCGGCTATTACTAAACACCACGGGCGTACCTTGATGATTGGTCGTATCCGGGAAGCCGTCGGCACAGGACAGCAGGGAACCACATTATTGGGACTAAAGCGGGGGGCTGAGGCACTGGGTTTCAATGCTCGCTCAGTTAAAGCTTCACCTGAAATTCTCGACAAGTTGCATCAAGCGCCCTTACCTGCTGTCATTCACTGGAGGGGCTACCACTGGGTCGTTTTGTACGGGCAGCGTGGCAAGAAATATGTCGTTGCCGATCCTGCGGTTGGTATTCGTTATCTCTCCAGAACAGAGCTAACCCAAGGCTGGGTTAATGGCGTAATGCTCTTACTCGAACCCGATGCTGTTCGCTTTTTTGCCCAACCTGACGACAAGGATAAAATTGGTGGCTTTAGTCGCTTCTTTCAGCGGGTATTGCCCTATCAAGCCATTCTCGCCGAAGCCTTCCTCATTAACCTTGTCCTCGGTTTACTCTCCCTTACCTCCCCCTTCCTGATCCAAATTCTCACCGATGACGTACTGGTGCGGGGCGATACCCAATTGCTGACGGGTGTGGTGATTGCAGTTATGGTTATGACCCTCGTTAGCAGCAGCCTCCAACTGGTGCAATCTAACCTAATTGCCCACTTTGCCCAACGCCTGGAATTGGGACTCGTCCTGGAATTCGGACGCCAAATCCTCCGCTTACCCTTGAGTTATTACGAAGCCCGTCGCAGTGGCGAAATTGTCAGCCGCCTGCGAGATATCCGAGAAATTAACCAACTCGTTTCGCAAGCGATTATCAGTCTACCCAGCCAGTTTTTTATTGCCGTGGTTTCCTTTGGCTTCATGCTGTTCTATAGCTGGAAACTCACTGCCGCTGCTACTGTCATTGCCCTGCTAATGACCCTCTCCACGATTGTTTTCCTACCTACCCTGCAACAAAAAACTCGCAGTGTCTTAGTCACCGATGCCGAAAACCAAGGGGTGTTAGTCGAAACCTTCAAAGGCGCACTCACCCTCAAAACCACTAACGCCGCACCCCAAGCGTGGGACGAATTTCAAAGCCGTTTTGGTCGCCTCGCCAACGTCACGTTCCGCACGATTCAAATTGCTATTTATAACAACGTATTCTCCCGATTAGTTTCCAGTATCGGCAGCATTGCCTTACTCTGGTTCGGCAGTATCTTAGTGATTGGTAAAGAATTAAGCATCGGTCAGTTGCTGGCGTTTAACAGCATGAATGGCAACTTTACCGCCTTCATCAGCACTCTTATCACCTTCGTCGATGAATTCACCCGTGCTAAAACTGCCACCGAACGCCTAACGGAAGTGATCGATGCCACCCCAGAAGCCCCTGACGATGCCAAAAAGCCCTTTGCTAAAATTCCCGACACTGCCGATATCATCTGCACCAACCTCAACTTTCACCACGCCGGGAGAGTTGACCTGCTTAAAGATTTTTCCATCACCATTCCAGGGGGTAAAGTAACAGCTCTAATTGGTAAATCTGGCTGCGGCAAAAGTACCCTTGCTAAACTAATAGCCAGTCTATATTCGCTTCAGTCTGGCAATATTCGTATCGGTATTT
>DATNQP010000054.1:0-5379 GCA_036703965.1 Leptolyngbyaceae cyanobacterium | reverse complement strand
GATTGGGCTTCCGCCGTGAGCGTCAGCGGCTCGACTTTCGGACTTCGGCGTGAGCGCTCAGTCGAACGCTGAACTTCGACAGGCTCAGTTGCCGCGCTCAAGTCGAAGCCTGAGGCTTCGCCGAACGTCCGAACGGGATTGGGAAGGGTTTCAAGAGTTCCCATTCCCCAATCTGCATCCCCTTGTGGGTTTTGTTCTAAAACGCTAGGAATAGTAGCACCAAGGTAATGCTGCCGGTTGTCAGTTCTAATAACGATGGAGATGGGTACTGCCATAGATGACCGCCTGATAAACTACGAACCTGCATCCATTACACAATTGGCGACAAAAAGATGTTGCGCTAATTTGTGGGTAATAAATAGAGCGTAGCTATCTAGGCTTTCCAATCATCAAATCCTACCCTTGGTTTCAAAGGTAACCAAACGTCAGTCCATAATGTGCTTGGCAACGGTTTCTATCACCTTGCTCAAAGGATGAGTTGGATATTGGAGGCAGAAGATCCCACTACTAGCTAACTGCATCATCTCTTCGGAGTGGGGCAAGATTCCCGCTACTGGAACATTGTAGGTTTTCTGTGCTTCTTGCTTTAAGGCATCGAAATCATAACTGGGTAGTGCTTTGTTAATCATTAATAACATTTCAGGCACTTCCAGCTTTCGCGCCACTTCTATTGTAACGGCAGTTCCTTGGAAGTCTTGTCGGTCTGGGCGCAAAATGACAAGTAGGACATCAGAAATAGTAAGAGAAAGCAGAGTTTCTTCGTTGAGACCTGGGTGGGTGTCGATGAACAGGTAGTCTAAGTCTAGAACGTCCATCAGGCTTTGAAAACCGTCACTTAGAAGACCAAAGTCGAATCCCTCGCGGAGTATCCTGGCAATATCGCCAGCTTTGATGCTGGAAGGAATCAGGTAAACCTTACTACGCCTAAGTTTGTCTTTCAAAACTGAGCTGACGTCGTAGGCTGTGTCTTCAATAGAACACCGACCCCACAAATAGTCGTTGAGGGAATGTCCTATGTTTTTCTCATCAAAACCAAAGAGGACATGAATTCCTGGTGATTGAATGTCGGTGTCTATAATCCCAACTCGATGCCCATAGCGGGCAACAGTGGCGGCGATATTAGCCGTCGAATTTGATTTGCCGGTTCCACCCCGGAACGAGTGGATAGACACGACTTTAGAAGACATGAATTACCTCTTCCCTAGCAATCATCGCACTTTCTCAACCTGTGGTCTCAAACATCCTAAGCGTCCTGGCTAGTAATTACTCATCCTGGTTCAAATCAGGAGCGATCACTTGAAGCCTTGCTTGATGCCGTAGAGGTGTATCCTCTGGGTAATGCTGCTGGGCATCGACTACGAACGTGTAGTCGTAGGTACCCGGTACAGCTTCGACTGGCACTCTCATCTGGAAAACCAGTTCGCTCTTCTGACCCGCCCCTAAAGCTATACGCTCATGGGGAGAAACACACCACTCACGCAGGATACCAGAAACCTTATCAATATAGATATCAATCCGAGCACTTTGGTTCCCGTTATTCTCTACAGTGATGCCCAGTTCAAACGTAGACCCGACTGGAACACTCACGTCCCCAGAGGGGTTGATGCTCATGATCAGGGGCTTTTCAGGAGTCAAGGCTTTGTAAAGCTTGTCAGACAGCTGACTTCTGCGTTTCGTAGCTCGCTTGATGGAGTAGCGCGACTCGCCTGCTACTAGAGTCTCCTGGACAAAGCCTTGCTGTACTAAGGCATCTAGCTCATTCTTAGCCGTTGGCTCGTCCTCACCCAGATGTTCTGCTACTTCAGGCGGGGTACATTCCTGGTGACGGCTTATCCAATTAACAATACGCCGCTGGCGGTCAGGCAATGTGAGAATATCTCCCATGCTTAGACCTTTGTCCGTGTTTTTAGGCTCCTGGTGTTGTGTTCCTAAAGCAGAATTCAACTGATCGCCCCTCATTTTCCCTCCTCCTTTATCATTTCGTTTGAGAATTAAGATACCTGGCTTGTCAAAGCGTTTCTGGATGGCGTTATAAGCAAATAGCTCTCATTTACCCAAGAGTGCAAAGTGCGGAGTACGAGGTGCGGAGTCTGAGCAAGTCGCACAAAAATGATCTCTAGGTTCTCGGAGTTATCCCTGGAAAAAATAAAAATTCTTATTGAATTCCCGGATTACTTCTTAGAGGTTAACTTCGCACTTCATCACTCCACACTGCACACTAATCAATGGATTCATTGTCTTTTTTTCTCAGCCGCTTTCCCTTCCGTTGTAATTGTTGGAAGTAGTCGTCTCCCTCTGTGCTGGGTTCAGATTCTTGGGCTGGCTCAGCTTCTTGAGTTGGCTGTTTCACTTCTTCTACTTCGCCGATTGGTGGCAAAACCTCTCCAGTGCTAGGAGTCTTCTTTTGATTCCTTCGTTGTTTGGCTTGTTCCTGCAATTTCTTGAAGTATTCGCTTTCTGTAATTTCAGCGACTTGGCTCTCTTTTTCGTCTTGGTTAATCTCAATATTGAGTTTCAAGACTCCTTTGACGCTTTCAACGATCGCTTGGGCGTACCGATCTATGAGAAGAGCACCCAAAGCGGTTCCTACAAGTGCCAAAGCTGGTGGTACCAAGGGAACCCACACCGCCGAAAGAAACAGACCATAGCAACTTCCGACTAAAATTGCGATCGCTACTCCTCCAGCTATACCAAAGACCCAGGGACGCCGGATGCTCCAAGCCAGTGTTCCTCCTACCACTGACCAGCCCAAAATCCAGAGAATTTCTACTCCCTGCGGCCAATAGCCCATTAAAGGTCGATTATTTAAAGTTGCACTGAGGATTTGACTCACACTCTGGGCATGAATTACCACCCCTGGCATTTTTTTGTTGTCCTTCTGACCAGGACTGTAGGGCGTAGAGAAGTCGTCATTAGCACTTTGTGCTAAGTAGCCAACCATGACAACGCGGTCTTTTATCAAAGCCGGATCGACTTTTCCTTCCAATACCTCAGTGATTGTTACTTGCTTAGCCGCATTCTGAGCCGAGCGGTAGTTTAGTAATACCCGGTAATCTTCCGTGCCAGCCTTGTGGTATCCCCCTGCATTCTCTTCCAGACGTTTGAATACGGTTGACCCTAACTTAAGTTCCCCATCTTCTGTCTGATCCAGAGCGATGCCTTGAGGTTCCAAGTAAAGCAAGGAAAGCAGGAAGGATAGAGAGGGAACTTGGTTGTTGGGATCGGCGATATTACATAGATGCTGATTTCCTGGAGTTTTGGGAGCTGTGGGAGTTGAAACTAAGATACCGCCACGGATACTCACATCCGGATCGAGCGGCAAATCAGCAAAGCCAATCCGCTCTTCTGGAACTCCGGGAGCCGCTGGATTCCCCGGCTCATTTGCTGAACTAAGTTTGCACGCCGCAATGATGTTGTCATTCTTCTTTAGGACATCAATTAAAGCGGCACGACCTTGTCCTTGGGGAACATCCCGTAATATATCTATACCGATCGCTCGTGGTTGAGACTCCTCTAGTTTTGCCAGAATCTTCGCTAGGAGTCCATCAGAAATTGGATACTCCTTCTGTTTCTGGATATCTTCCTCGGTTATTCCCACCACCAATAGGCGATTATCTGGACCTTCATCAGGACGCGAACGGATTAGGAGGTCATATGCTTGGAGTTCCAAGCCTTCGAGAGCTCCCAGTTGCCGAAGCCCCACTAGCAAGCTCGTCACTACAGCACTTGTGAGAATCACCGTTCCACCAAACGCTGTTGCGGCTTTGCGTAGGTCGCTTGGATTTGACAACAGCGAACGAATTTTTGAAATCATGTTGGCACCGCCTCCTCAATAGATACGAGAGGGTCAATTGGCACTGACTAACCAGCTTGAATAGCACTACTCAAGGTTAAAATTCTTCTTGCAACGATGCTTTGTCTGCGTAGATTTTGCTAAGCTACGAAGTAGGTTGAAAAAATATTAGACCTATAGTATACCCTTACGGTTACAGCTTTCTTTGAAAGCAAAAATATGTATCCTGTGGACTCAGCTAGACCAATCATTATCCAGTGGGTACTCCGGATATCCTGTCTTTAGGTTTTCTAAAGATTTTGCTATCAAATTGGGGAACTTTTTTGAAGCCAAAGGAGTCGGGATTTTAAAGAGTCTTTACTTTGTAAAGCTTTCTACATAACATTACACGTCTTGCATAAATGGCAAAGCCAGAGCCGATAAGTACTATATCTATATAGTGAAATCGACTTTTGCAAGAATTCTATTCCCTGAAATTCGAGCAAGCGCTGCAATTGCAAAGGAGCATGATGAAAAAATCTTCTAGGTATTTCAAAACATTTACCTTAACCTTGTCTGTAGGCTTGGTAATGAGCGCCACTTTGCCAGCGACAGCCAGCATCAAAGACACATCCGTAAGCCTTGGCTTACGGAACCGTTCGGAAACCATCCTGGCACAACGACGCTCACGCCTTAGATTCAAGGTGCCAGGGATCAGACCGTCTTTGGGTCGAGAAGGGGGACTATCGCGTAGCTCTCAGATTACCGCCAGTTGTGACGGACAGCAGATCTCCATGACGTCTTTGTTGCCGCGAACCAATCTGGCATCATTGCCAAAAGACAAGATTGAAATTGAATCGACTGTAGCTCCACGTCCGACCTTCTTTGTTCATGTTTCTCAAACTTCTGGACAAAAGGCAGAGTTTATGCTTGTAAATGAAAAGGGAGAGGAGGTCTATAAGAACAATAACATTACTCTGAGTGGCTCTCCTGGGATCATAAGCATTAGCCTTCCTGCTAATGCACCAGCGCTTGAGGTTGGCAAGTCGTATTACTGGTCCCTTACAGCTATTTGCGATGATGACTGGGCGAAAAATCCAGCTGTAGATGGATGGGTTAAACGAATTGAACTGAATTCAACGCTGGCGAACCAGTTAAACAGAGCAGCCCCACGCGATCGCCCAGTGCTCTATGCTGACGCAAGCATCTGGACTGACGCCCTCACTGCGTTAGCAGATTTACGTAAGGCAAATCCTAACGATGTACAACTGAGACAGGATTGGGAAGACTTATTAAAGTCAGTCGGTCTAGATACAGTGGCTCAAGCCACCCTAATTGGGTCAGTGAGCGGGATTAATCGAAATTAATCGAAATCACAAAGGGTGAGATCGCGACCCCATTGGAAAAGTTTTTTGAAGCTAAAGGAGTCCGACTTTAAATATTCTTTACTTTTAAAGCTTTCTATATACATTAAACTTCTGGCATAAAAGGCAAAACTAGAGCCGATAAGTACTACAGCTACGTAGCGATATCGACTTTTGCAAAAGCTCTATTCGCTGAAGTTCGAGCAAGCGCTGCAATTGGAAAGGAGCAAGATGAAAAAGTCT
>DATNQP010000053.1:0-7266 GCA_036703965.1 Leptolyngbyaceae cyanobacterium | reverse complement strand
GACGCCTGGAAGAAACTACGGGGTCAGGACAAAATCTCTCAGGCAAATATTCAAGACGCCTTAAAAGAGGTACGTCGCGCTCTGTTATCGGCAGATGTAAACCTGCAAGTCGTCAAAGATTTTGTTGCCGATGTGGAAGCCAAAGCACAAGGTGCAGAGGTAATCTCAGGCGTCCGTCCTGACCAGCAGTTCATCAAAATTGTCTACGATGAGCTGGTGCAGGTGATGGGGGAAACCAATGTTCCCTTGGCAAAAGCGGATACGGCACCGACGATTGTGCTGATGGCAGGGTTACAGGGTACGGGTAAAACCACCGCCACCGCCAAGCTAGCCTTACATCTACGCAAGCAAGAGAGCGCCTGCCTCCTAGTCGCCACCGACGTTTATCGACCAGCCGCTATTGACCAGCTGATCACCTTGGGTCAACAAATTGATGTCCCGGTGTTTGAACTGGGTAAAGATGCCAACCCTGTAGAAATTGCCCGTCAAGGTGTTGCACGAGCAAGAGAATTAGGTGTTGATACCGTGATTATCGACACGGCAGGACGCCTGCAAATCGACCAAGACATGATGGGGGAACTTGCCCGCATCAAAGAAACCGTCCAACCTCATGAAACTCTCCTGGTAGTGGACGCGATGACGGGTCAGGAGGCAGCAAATCTGACCCGCACCTTCCACGAACAAATTGGGATTACGGGGGCAATTCTCACCAAGCTAGATGGGGATAGTCGCGGTGGTGCGGCACTCTCAGTACGGCGAATTTCCGGTCAGCCGATTAAATTTGTCGGTGTTGGGGAAAAGGTAGAGGCACTGCAACCGTTTTATCCTGACCGGATGGCATCGCGAATTCTCGGCATGGGAGATGTCCTCACCCTGGTGGAGAAAGCCCAGGAGGAGATTGACCTGGTTGACGCCGAGAAGATGCAGGAAAAAATGCTGACGGCGAAGTTTGACTTCAGTGATTTCTTGAAGCAGATGCGGCTATTGAAGAACATGGGTTCCCTCGGTGGTCTGATGAAGATGATTCCGGGGATGGGCAAGTTGAGTGCTGACCAACTGCAACAAGGGGAAACCAAACTGAAGCAGTCAGAGGCAATGATTAACTCCATGACCGTTGAAGAGCGTCGCAATCCTGATTTGTTATCCAGTTCTCCCAGCCGTCGCCGCCGAATTGCCCGTGGCTCTGGCTATGCAGAGAGAGATGTCAGTAATCTGGTGAGTGAATTTACTAAGATGCGTACACTCATGCAACAAATGGGTCAAGGTCAAATGCCCGCCATGCCAGGAATGGGCGGCATGTTTGGCGGCATGGGCGGCAATTCCCCCTCTCAACCCGGTTGGCGTGGCTATCCCGGAGGCGGTGGCGCTCAAAAGAAAAAGAAAAAAGACAAGAAGAAGAAGGGATTTGGTCAGCTTTAATTAGTTATTGGTTGTTTGTTGTTTGTTGTTTGTGGTCTCCAGCGTCATCACCTCTTAACCAATGACAAACAACCAATACGCAAATACCAACAACCAACCCCCTGATAATCGCTTAAAATCAAACAGGTGAATTATTCCTAAATATGGTCAAACTGAGATTAAAACGATACGGCAAAAAGCGCGAAGTCAGCTACCGCATTGTCGCGATTCAAAGTAATGCACGTCGCGATGGGCGTCCCCTGGAAGAACTGGGCTTCTACAATCCCAGAACTGATGAAACAAGGCTGAACGTTCCAGCGATTGTGAAGCGGCTCCAAGATGGCGCTCAGCCTACTGAAACAGTGCGCAATATTCTTCGCAAAGCTAATGTCCTTGAACAAGCCCGTGCCTGAGACACTCTCTTCCTCACTTCAAGATGCCAGCCCAGATTATGTAGGTCTCGTGCGATTTTTGGTAGAGCCGTTTTTAGAGTCGCCACAACGCTTGAGCGTAGACTGCGAGAAGTCCCATGCTAAGGAGCGGGTCTGGATTCGGCTGGCGTTTGAAGGGACGGATAAAGGGCGAGTGTTTGGTCGAGGCGGTCGCAACATTCAGGCGATTCGGATGGTGCTTCAAGCGGCGGCTCAGGCAGCTGGTCAATCTGTCCACTTGGATATCTACGATAGCTCTGGTGGGTCGTCCCATCGAGAGAGTACCTCTGGTGGTAGCTCTGGTGAAAGAAGAGGTTCATCTCGTCGGCCATCGACGCCTAAACCAGCTCCTAAATTCCGCTCCGAGTAAAAAGGGTTGAAGGTTGTGTGGGGGTTGCAAGTTGAAGGGCGAGAAGGTTGCAGGTTGCAGGTTAGAGGGCTAAAAGCGTCTTCCTCACGTTCAACATTCAACTTGTCAACTTTCAACTCCTCCAGACCTACCAACTTTCAATTTTTAAAGCCACAGTTGGCATGAGTGAAGTATTAAAGACAATTCAGTTACAAAGTAATGAAAGTGCGATCGCTTTGGCGGGGGAACGGGAAGAAAACCTCAAAACCCTCTCCCGGCAAACCGGCGCAACGCTCGTGCTGCGAGGGCAAGAGCTGCTAATTTCTGGGACAGAAAAACAAGTTGAACGCACTGTATCATTAGTGCGATCGCTAAAAACTTTCTGGCAGGAAGGCAAGACTGTCACGGGAGTGGATATCCAGACCGCTTGCCATGCCTTAGATACTCAACAACAGGACGAACTACAGGATTTACAAAAAGATGTTCTCGCACGTACCCGCCGGGGTGAACTCATCCGCGCCAAAACCTTCCGGCAACGGCAGTACATCAAAGCGGTACTCACCCACGACCTCACCTTCTGCATCGGTCCCGCAGGTACCGGCAAAACCTTCCTGGCTGTTGTTCTAGCTGCTCAGGCTCTCCTTGCCGACCAGTACGAACGCCTGATTCTGACACGACCCGCTGTGGAAGCGGGTGAAAAGCTGGGCTTTTTACCTGGGGACTTGCAGCAAAAAGTCAACCCCTATCTGCGCCCTCTCTACGACGCTCTCCATGAACTGATTGACCCCGAAAAAATGCCCAGTTTGATGGAACGAGGCGTTATTGAAGTCGCTCCCTTGGCTTATATGCGGGGTCGCACCCTCACTAATGCCTTTGTGATTGTCGATGAGGCTCAGAACACAACACCTGCACAGATGAAGATGGTGTTAACTCGTTTGGGTTACCGCTCACGTATGGTAGTTACCGGCGACCTCACCCAGACTGATTTACCAGCCTACCAACAGTCTGGATTAGCAGTTGCTCAAAAAATCTTACGATCCGTTGAAGGTATCGCCTTCTGCGAACTCACCACCAAGGATGTTGTCCGGAATGCCCTCGTCCAGCGAATTGTTGCTGCTTACGAACAACATGAGAACTAATGCCTAGGTGATGGAAAGGGGTTTGATACCAAATCCGCTTCTATAATCCCCTTTTTGTTTCCAGTCGTAGAGACGTTCCGGCGGAACGTCTCTACAAAATTGTGAGGGTTGTTGAAAAAGGGGGTATTAAACCCGGATTTGGTATGAGACAAACAGCCTTAAATCAGTGACCAGTAGCAATTGCTCATTGGTCACTGTTGAATTTCATTACCCCTAACTGTAAACAAGGCGCTGAAGCGTGGCATGTGAGAGCGTGAACTTAAGTTAAAGAAAAACTACAAAATATATCTTTCCTAAACTGATATGTTTTTTTGGTTTCTCTAAGCTTCAGGCATTTCAAACTTATAAATACTATTTTCAGCACTCAGTCGTCCCTGTCACTATAGGATGTTGTAGATGATAGAACCCGAACGATATTACAGAGTTCTTGACCTAGAGCCAGGAGCTTCATCAGAGGAAGTTCACCAGGGTTACCTCGATTTAATCTGGGTCTGGCACCCTGACCGGTTTACCGGTCATCCCCGGCTACAGAGGAAAGCTCACTATAAGCTTCAAGAACTTAATGAAGCTCATGAGCAGTTGCGCTCTTTCCAACCCAACCCTCAACCAAAAGATTTACGCACCAAGTCGAAATCGCAGGTGTCCTCGCCCCCACACGACCAAGCTCCTGCGGAGAGCCTGTACAAATCGGATGTTCAACGAGCTTGGGGGCGAGAGGAGAAAAGAAGTAGCAAGGATTGTCAACAGCGCGTTAGTGTTAATACCCGCACTTTCGATGAATGGTTAGATTAGCTTAGGACAGTTACGCCGGTCAGCTGATCAGCCTACTAATCGATCAACGCTTCTACATTATGTCGGAAAGCCATCAGGGCGTGTCCGTTCCGACTCTCCCCTAGAGCGTGGAGAATCTCGTCAGAAGCTTCGGGTGATACGACTGTCTTAATTTCAATATTGGTGTTGTAACCAGCAATATCTCCCAGCCGTCTGCCGTGACCCCCTTCGCCCCGTACTTCATTAATCGTGTACCCCTCTACCCCCTTGCTTTTGAGCAGTTTCACAAGGCGGTCTTTCAGCACAGATTCTCCAATGATGGTGATCAAGACAGCGGGTTTGATGGGACTAGTTTCAGTGGACATAGCAAACTCCTAAAACGGTATCTTTGGCAGCGATGATAGGCAAAGGGAAATACACCCCGCTGCACTTTCAATGCGTACACTATTAAAGCTTATTACTGGACTTGGGCAAATTTTTGGCGATCGCTTAAAAAAAGAGTCACTCTGTAAATCAGTGACCAGTTGTTCATACCCAGTTGCGTTCTATTATCTCATTCTGAGCAAAGCGTGACGCGTTAGCTCTCTTCGACGTAAGCAGTGTCAGAATCTGGAGAGATGCTTCGCTTCACTGCGTCCCGCTCAGCATGACAGATTACCTCTTTGACTCCAACTTGGTATCAGTAACCAGTGACCCAGTGAGAGGACAGCGAGGCCAGACACCGACCAAAACCTTCCACCTATTGAGAGGCGGGGGATTTTGACCCAATGATTTGTGAGCAAGATAGAAGAAGTCCAGGGCAAAGGCTAACTTGGCACAGCTGTCAAATGTTCAATCAAAATTTTGCTGCCAATAATAATTAAAACTAAACCGCCGATCAGCTCAATTTTATTCTGAAATAAGTCACCACATTTATGACCCAAAAAGACACCAATAAAAGATAATGAGAAAGTGATGAATCCAATCGCAGTTACGGGAGCAAGAATTGACGTTTTCAGCACAGAAAAGCCAAGACCAACAGCTAAAGCATCTATACTAGTGGCGATGGATAAGGTTATTAAGGTATAGATATCTAGGGGATTGAATTTTTTTTCACCAATTTCCTCTTGAGTTGATTCGTAAATCATTTTGGCTCCAATTAGACTTAGAAGTCCAAAAGCAACCCAATGGTCAATTGATGAGATAAAACCTCTAAACGCTAGCCCTACCAGCCAGCCTAATAAGGGCATAAAGGCTTGAAAACCGCCGAAAAACAAGGCAATTTTCAAAGCTTTATTGAGCTTCATATGTTTGATTGTTAGACCACTGGAAAGAGAAACGGCAAAAGCATCGGCGGCTAATCCCAGAGCCAGCACCACAGTGGTAATTGCATCCATTCTCTAAACTTAATTAATAGATATTAACTAATTAATAGTTTAACTGATTTTTAAAGCTTTATTTTTTTTAATTTGAAATTAAATTTCATCTTTAATTCATTTTTGATTCATAGTTTTCTCATAATTCCTTTACTTATTTGGCGATCGCTACACGCTCTGGGGCACGATCTTATCGTGCCCTTACAAAAACGTCCTTACCGGACTGGTGGGCAGGGAACGGTTACAAGATAACCTCCCGCCTCAATCACGAAATCATCGAAGTCCTCGTCTCTTCCCGGTTGGGGTAGCCCATTATCATCCCAAGCGATGCGGCTACCCGTACTTTCGCCACGATTACCCGCATCCAAGGCTCCATCAAACACAGCGGCTAAGGCACTTGAAGACAAAACAGTGCGCCTAGTCTGACCCGTGGGGCTAACCGATTCCAAGTAGAAGCCATATCGGGTATTGGCTTCAAACGTGAACTCAGTGAACTGATTTTGTATGGTTCCTCCCTGAACCGTCCCTAGAAAATCTATAGACGTGCCAGTGTTGTTTTGACCAGGAGAAGAAGGCTGAGACTCTCCTGTCCCCACGGCGTCATAGGGTTTGACTTCGCTGAAGAGCACTTTAACAGGTTGACCCGTATCTAGGTTGATGATGCCGAGGGTTGACTGGTAGGCTCCATGCGATTCTTTAAATTCAAATTCGACGGTGGTATCTACCGGAAACTGGACGACCTCATTTCCAAAGGAATCCTGAGCTTGAACGGGCGCTGCTAAGGAACTAATAAGCCCTACCGCCATGACTTCCATTAACAACCCAAGCCCAACGACCCATTTGCTCCTATGCTTAATCTGCCTCATAGAATAATCACATCTCCTCACCATAGGGTTGCTATTTCAATGACAACCGAAACTCTACCAACTTAAGAAAGCCGAATTTGCCCTTGAGCGTTCTGCTTCTTCCACAGTACTTCTCAGGTTTTCTGCCTCTGCTCTTAACTGTTCTAGCTGCCGACACGCAACGGGAACGGCGGCAGTTTGAGTGGAGGGCTGTCGGGCAAACCGGCGGCTCGTAGGGACATTTTGATCAGCTTGTGCGATCGCTGCATTGCAAGCACTAAAGGCGGCTTCTGAGTCCCGGTTAATCCGTGTAATGTTCTCGATTAACTGTGGATCGAGCTTATTATCGGTATCAAATATCGGTGCTGTGTTGTTCCAGATATTGGTTCCCGTGATGTCAGAATAGCTCCTGTCTGCCTTCGCAGGAGTAGCGATTAGCCCTCCAGCAACAATAGATAGACCTACAACCCAACCAATAGATTTAATTGTCTGCATTCGGTGTACTCCTCCTACTTAAAATCGAAGTGCGGTTCCAGCACCTAATACAAATCGCGCTCCGTCACCCGCACCAGCCAAGTCGCGCACAGCTGGGGTGATTACAAAAGGAAAATTTCTGAAGGGTGCGATGGAAAGACCCAATGCCAAATCCTGACCCGTCCACTCTGCAATGAAACTAACTGGTCGGACAACCCGGACCGCAACGTTACCAAAAACGTTGATATTGTTATCACCATCGTCAATAGCACCATTTGACCGAAACTGTCCATCTCCGACACCAACCGTGAAAGCAACGCGACTGAAAGCACTATTGAGAGATTCTTGGGTTCGGAAAATTTTGGTAATCACTCCATATTTGGATTGTTCAAAGTCGTTCCGCCCAATGTTTAAAATGCCATTCCAGCCCAATGCGCCTGACAAATCTTGTCCTAAGCGACGATGCAGCTTAGCATTAAAGCCACCTTCCCCGAAGCTGTCGTC
>DATNQP010000052.1:0-3967 GCA_036703965.1 Leptolyngbyaceae cyanobacterium | reverse complement strand
GTTCTCATGAAGTTTTTTGCAACACCAATCGAAAATTTCCGGCTCTCAATACGATTACGGTAGGTATGGAAAACTCTGGTAATCGTTACGTCCCCCTTGACACCTATATCTGTGGCACTTGCGGTTATCTCGAAAGCTATGTGGCAAAGCCTTCTGATTTAAGTTACATCAAGGAAGGATGGGCATTGGTTGGGGAAAACGGTAATGGTGTTAGCAAAGCCGTGCCGGAGGTACCGGAACAGCACAGCCGCGCTGAGGATTTGCCTTCAAGATTGGGTGAACAGTTCAGAATGGAAGTTGGCACAGCCTTGGAAAATTAATTAAGGAATTTGCAAAAAATAAACCATCCTAACCAACGGCTGTAGGGGCGACACAGAGTAACTTTTTTTCTGGAAGTCCCTAATTGTGACTGGAAAAAAGCAGTCAGAGTAATACGAGATTGGATTGGTTCCCTCAGACGTAAAATGTCAAAGGACGGGACATCAAGTACCGCCCTTTGACCAGGCATTCCTCCCGACGCTAAGCCTTGCAGGTATAGCGTCGGGCTATTGCCGTTTTTAGCTTTTAAAAGTCGAGAGGTATACAGCCGTGACCAATCATCGTGTACTCTGCCTTGGTGAAATTTTATTTGACTGTCTGGCTGATCAGCTGGGGCGATCGCTTGAAGACGTTGAATCCTGGACGCCTTACCCAGGAGGCGCTCCAGCCAATGTTGCCTGTGCCTTGGTGAAGCTGGGAACCTCTGCTGGCTTTGTGGGTTGTGTGGGTGAGGATGAGCCAGGAAATCAACTGGTACAGCTGTTGCAAGACATCGGTGTAGACAGTAGCGGCATTCAGCGTCATCCAACAGCACCGACACGACAAGTTTACGTTGTACGTTCTGAAAAAGGCGATCGCGAATTTGCTGGTTTTGGCGACTTAGACACCACCCAATTTGCCGATGCCTTCCTTGAGGCATCAAAGTTACCCGTGTCCTTATTTGAAGATGCTGATTTTTTAGTCTTAGGAACCTTAGAGTTGGCTTATCCCCAAACTCGTGAAGCTATCAAAAAAGCTCTTAAACTCGCAGAGCAGTACGATCTCAAAATTTTACTGGATGTTAACTGGCGTCCGATGTTTTGGCCTAACCCTGATGATGCCAAGCCGCTGATTCAGGAACTCCTGAAGAAAGTCGATTTCCTCAAGCTCGCCAGAGAAGAAGCTGAGTGGCTATTTGACACCTCTGATGCGGGTGCCATTGCCCATCGTCTTGGCTCGGTAGAAGGCGTCTTGGTGACGGATGGGGATAAAGCCTGTAGCTACTGCCTGAGTGAGGACAATGAAGGTACGTTTCCAGCATTTTCAATGGATGCCGTAGATACCACGGGGGCTGGAGATGGCTTCGTTGCTGGTTTCATCCATCAGCTGTGTCAACATGGACTTCATAATAGCTTTGCCGATGCTGATTCGGCTAAAAAGGTCGTTAAATATGCTAGTGCGGTAGGAGCGTTGACGACGTTGAAACCCGGAGCGATCGCGGCTCAACCCACAGCAGAAGAAGTCGAAGTGTTTCTTCAGAAGAATGGCGATTAGGCTTCGCTTGAAGATATTGGAGATTGGGGATTGGGGATTGGGAGAGGACTTGTTGGTAATCTTAGGGCGGGAAGAGAGCCACTACTAAGCGATCGCTCTTCTCAATCTCCCCAACTGGTGGTTGGCAGGTTGTGCGGTGCGAAATACGGTTTGGCGATACGGTTGTTAGAGGGATGAAACTTGAGTAAAAGCCGATGAACACGCAACTGGTCAATTCACGCTTTGCAGATTATCGAATCCCTCACCCCAGAGGAACGCGCCTTGCTCTTTGAGCGAGTGAGCAGCAAGCCGATCCAACTGACGGTAGGCGTGTGTGGCGGACAACCCTGCATTGGCAACACGCGCATCCCTGTCTGGACGTTGGTTGCTTTCCGAAAGCAGGGGGCAGACGATGAGGAATTACTGCGAAACTATCCTAGCCTTACGCCTAGCGATCTATCTGCTGCCTGGGCATACTACGAGCAGCACCGTGAAGAAGGCGATCGCGTTATTGCGGCTCTTGATGAGGACGGGGATGATTAAGTTCTACTCCAATTATTCAGGAATACATGAGGTAAGTCGTCGTGTGCTACCGATGACATAACCACTCGATAATGTTTACAACTCAAAGTCAAGTTACAGTGAGTTTTTTGTGGGGGTGTAACCTTGAAGCTTTTAGTTGGGTACTCTAATACTTAAATTAAGTGAGATTTGATCCCAAGCGACTGGCTGAAAATCATCAAAATGCCTACCATCCTCGATCCTTTGCAGCTAACCTCAGTTCTTTTAGCTGAACGCAAGCAACTACCGGACTGTGCAGCCATATACTTTGCAATAGACTCAAATAACAGAGTGCTTTATGTAGGGAAAGCCAAGAATTTGGCTGCAAGGTGGAGAAATCATCACCGCATCCATAAGTTAGAAGAAATTGATCAGGAATTCTCAGTTAGACTTGCTTGGCAAGCTTGGAATGAAGAGGATTTAGGTGAAGCGGAGAGAAGCTCAATCAAGAGGTTCCAGCCTCTATTAAATAATACACAAGTCGAAATACCTACTGTTATCCCGTCAGAAGTTGTGTTAAGAGATTTTCTGAAAACTTTTTCACGACGGCTAATTATTTTAGGAATCGAGCCTAAAACTCCTGAAAGGCTCCTCAACGTTCATCTCAAATATGACTGGACAGATTGGTCATCTAAGGGAACGGCAGCAAAAATCAAAGAATACATCAAACACAACCAGGGGAAGAACACAAGCCTGAAATTCAAACGTCATAGGTACAGTCATTTTGATTTATTTGCTGGAGAGGTTTTTCGCCCCGGCAGTAGAGCGCAACGAACAATGGCACGACAACATCGGTCATACAACAATCATTGGGAGTTTGCATGTAATGGTGTTGTGATTCACATCACGCCTACAAATTCTTATCGTAAGTATAGAGAACAAACTCAAGTAAAAAAGCTGGCTGGGGTAAATTTTCGTGCAATCACTGAAGACGCATTTGTTGAGGCGAATAAAAACAGTCATTACGAATTTTCTGGGCTGTCTTGCTTCACAAGCGATCCAATCCCACTACTTTGGGTCAAGTTGTAAGTTGCCCGCAGAAGCAAAAACAGTTGGTTGTCAGCAGTTAAGCTAAAAGTGTCCACCTTACATATTGCAGTCGAGCGATCGCACTTCTTCCACTACGACTACTCCTCATCCTCTGCTGTTGCACTAAGGTAAAGCCTAATGAACTCCTCAGCCGCCTCTGGATTGATTTTCTGAAGCCCATCCCGAATCTCAAGCATCGTTTCAGCCACAGGGTCTCTAATTTCACTGACCCAGCGACTGACATTAGAACGTCTGATTCCCATCGCTACAGCTAGCTGATTTTGGGTAATCCCATAGGTATCCAACACCTGTTTAAGCGCTTTGCCTGCTCTTCCCATGCCTCAGATTTTGTCAGAGGCTCATAACCGAGTAAATGATTCCTTTTGGTTACTATTCCTGTATGATGTAGTCGGTAACTAATAGGAAACATCATTCCTAGATAGGAACCAGCAAAGCTTTAACCGATTAACCATGAAAAAATCCAAAGCGACCGAAGCACTCCGAGTCGCCACAGACATTGCTGCCATAAAAGCAGCACTCCACAAACGCGGCTACCGACTTCGCAAACAACCCAAACAGCCCGTCTGGAAACTCATCACCCCCCTTAGTTCCCCAAGAACAAACGCTTCTGTTGATGCTCCCCCCTTACCAAGGGGGGCTGGGGGGGGAATTTCCTCAGCAAGGGGAACCGGAAGGGCAAGCCAGGAAGCAGGGGAATACTACCTACTCACCTATCAACCTGCGCCAATCAGCGCCTGGGTACTCCATCCCCAAAACAACGATCGCGATCGCCACGCGATTGAAACCATCATTCAAAGCGCCCTAA
>DATNQP010000051.1:0-2569 GCA_036703965.1 Leptolyngbyaceae cyanobacterium | reverse complement strand
AATTGGGCACACGGTAGAAAATCTGATTGCCAGAGGAAATTTGGATGATACCGCCCTACCTTTATTACGTACTATGATTGATATTGTCTGCCATAATGCCCCGGCAATTATTCCTTGGGAGAGGTTTTTTGCTCAATCTCCGTCCCCTGCCATTTGACTTTGATTATCTGTACAAGGGATGTTCTCGGCACGAACATTCGTAGCTATGTCATTGGTAAGCCAGTCTACTCACCTCTAGGTATTTTTCCTCCTTTTCTTAAAAACTATTTCATGTTACTACAACCCCCCTATTTCCAAGGGTTCTGGGGCTTCGTCTGTGTCAAAATGCTTAATCCATACTTCAAGGGGGATGAAAGGAGCTGGAATCATCTGTGGAAGCATCTTCGGGGTGGAAATTACTTAACGATTGAGTGTCCTTGGTGCGACCCAAGCGATCGCCCAGCGCCAAAGGCGATCGCATTCAGCAGTCAAGGCGATCACACTTCGGGAGATGAGCACGAGTGAAAGATGCGTGCCGCTGCGCCAGCTATGGCGTTCATTCCATTCCTAGTCGGGGTGCGTTACAAGGAAGCGAGTTCTTTGTGTTCAACTGTGTTTGATACCAAATCCGGGTTGACTACCCCCTTTATCAGGCAGGATAATCTCCAACAAGGCGATCGCTGGCGAGACTGGAGACATGGTCAAAAAAGTGCATCTTCAACCATACCTGACAAGCTCACAACTGAAGAATCGCTACCTCGGTTCCTCTGACCGAGTAGAATCGCGTCGTTGGCATCTACTGTGGTTAGTGTCAAAAAACTGGACAATTCAGCAAGCATCTCTTGCCGTTGGCTTGAACTATGATTACGCCAAGGACATAGTCAAGGCTTACAATCAAAGAGGGGACAAAGCAATCGCTAACCGTCGTCGCCAGCGCATAGCCCGCCCACCCCACGCACTGCTCAATCAAGAGCAACTAGAAGAATTACGCTGTTGCTTAAAAGAGCCGCCAGAAGATAAAGGCATTTGGACTGGGCCCAAGGTAGCTGATTGGATAGCCAAAAAGACAGGACGAGAAAAAGTGTGGTCTCAAAGAGGATGGGACTACCTCAACAAATGTCGTTATTCTGCTCAAAGACCCAGACCTCGGCACGTTAAAGGCGACCCAGAAGCACAGCAAGAGTTTAAAAAAAACTGCATGAAACAGTTAGAGAACTGCAAAGAAAATTTCCTAATGCAGTGATAGAGGTTTGGTCAAATGACCGAGCATCGCGTAGGGCTTAAACCCATTGTGCGACGAGTATGGGCACCAATAGGACAACGGCCAATAGCTAGCGTTAATCACCGCTATGAATGGTTGTATTTATACAGTTTTGTACATCCTAAAACTGGACAAACTGAGTGGTATATTATCCCTAGGGTCAACGTCGAGTGGTTCAACTTGGTACTAGAGTCTTTCGCTTTAGCCGTAGGGGCAGGCAAGGACAAAATTGTCTTGTTAGTCATTGACCGCGCTGGATGGCACATGAGCGAGAAAGTGGTTGTACCAGAAGGGATTTATTTAGAACCTCTACCTGCTTACTCTCCTGAATTGCAACCCGCTGAGCGCCTGTGGCAACTTAGTGATGAACCTTTAGTTAATAAGAGCTTTGAAACACTTGATGAATTAGAAGAAGTCTTAGCCGAACGCTGTTGTATTGTCTCTCAAATGCGCTCACAGGTACAAGCACTTACCAACTATCATTGGTGGCCAGATTCAGAAATGCTAGAAACTGGATAACTTGACGATAGTTTATTGACAATAAGCCTCTACATAATAGTCTCACGCTTATTAACACTTCTGTGAACAGAAGCCGCTTTGAGCTGTCTTCTGCTTCTCAATAAGCTTTATTTATTGACAGATGCTAACTTTTACCCTTGTTTGTCAACAGGATTTGAGTCAATCCTGTTTTAGCGATCGCCTTGTTGGAAATTATCCTGCCTGATAAAGGGGGTAATCAACCCGGATTTGGTATGATTGCCTGAAAAGCCCGAATATCTGGTTTTCCAGCACTTTGATTTAAAGTAAGGTAACTGCCATAACGGTCAAAACTCAGGGAATCTGCTTGAAGATCTCAACTAAAATCCGGTAAATTTCAGGACGATTTACGCCTAGTTGCAACTGAATATGTGAGTTGGGGCGTTCGGAACTATTTCAGTATTATTGGGAATTGGTCTGATGTCGCGTTCGCACTCGATAGTGCTAGTTGGCGTAGCAATTTCTTGAAAAACTTCTCTTGCCATTGTAGCAAGCCTACTAAGAAGAATAACATTAACTCCAAAACTTTTCCAAGTAAATATCAGAGACAAAAAAAAATTCCTTGTTTGATTTTTTTTGAAATCAGAGCGTGCTCTGTGTCTTATATCTGCTTTCTTATAGATAGAGGTTTAGATAGAGGTTTAGATAGAGGTTTAGATAGAGGCTCTACCAAAACCTCTATCTAAACCTCTAAAGAACAAAGCTTCAACCTCTAAAACTCACTGCCCAACCTCTAAAGAACAAAGCTTCAACCTCTAAAACTCACTGCCCAACCTCTAAAGAACAAAGCTT
>DATNQP010000050.1:0-3129 GCA_036703965.1 Leptolyngbyaceae cyanobacterium | reverse complement strand
GGTTTGACAATGGCATTAGCTAATCCTAAAACAACAGCGGCTAAGGCAGCAGCAACAAAACTATCAAATTTAAAGCCCGGTACCAGGTGGGCAGTAATCAGCAAGGCAACAGCGGTGAGTAGCCAAGTCAGCAAGAAGTGTGGCATGACGCTTATTGAAAATTATCTATCTAAATCTTAGAGCCTCTCGCCTCTTGCCTCTTGCCATGATGCTAATAGATGCACAGCAGCTGACCTGCTGGTTTTCACAGTAGGTCAGCTGCTACTAAATCATCCAGTTCTGAGTAATCGGGTAAAGTTGTATCAATTGGCTGACCATTTCTAAGAACAATGCGATCGCACTGAGAACGGGACAAGAGTTCGCTGAAGCTGCGTCCCTTGAACAAAATTAAATCGGCGGGGAGTCCAACACCAATCCGTCCGATGTTCGGCAAACCGATTAAGTCGGCGGATGTCTTGGTTACAGCACAGGGCCAATCATCATAAGGAATATCTAAATGTGCAATTCGTACTGCTTGGGTGAAGACTTCTAAAACATCATGGTCGCCAAAACCATAAAATGGGTCGCGGCAGTTATCGTTAGCAACCGTAGTAGGGATGCCGTGTTGTTTAAGTTCTTGTAGCAGCGTCACTCCCCGCCAGCGTGGTGTACGGTTGTGGGTTCGGTCTTGGAGATAGAGATTGCACATGGGTAAGCTGACGATGCCTATTCCCGCTTGCTTGACTAAATCCAAGGTTTTCTCCACTACCTCTGGTGTCTGCACTGCCAAACTACAACAGTGACCACAGATAATTTGCCCTGTAAACTCGTTGCGGAGGGCTGCTTGTGCTACCTTTTGTAAGCAAATTGAATTGGGGTCATCGGTTTCATCAGTGTGGAAATCGAGGTTTAGATTTCTTTCCTTAGCGAGCGAGAATACTCTATCCAGTTGGGCATCTAATTCAGGATGCATAAAAGCCACACCACCCAGGATGCCACCTCCTTCTGCAATTTGGTCAGCTAAGGCAACCCCTTCAGGAGTCTGGTAGTAGTCGAGAGTCACTAGAGAAACGGCTTGCAGCGTTACTCTGTCTTTCCATTCTTGCTGAAGTACTTTTAATACGCCTAGACTAATTGCCGCTTGCTCACCAAACGAGTCAATATGGGTGCGGATGGCTGTGGTTCCGTGGGCGTAACTGCACTTAAGCCCAAAGTTCATGCGTCTGTAGACATCTTCGGCTTGCCAATACGTTTGGCTATCCTTTTTTACCGCTTCAATAGCACTTGCGAATGTACCATCTGGATTAGGCGATCGCTCCCACATATGACCCTTATCCAAATGGGTGTGCATATCCACAAAACAAGGCCATACCTGCCCTTTGCGCCAATCAAGCGTTTCTATATCGCTAGCAGCAGAATTTCCTGCGGGTACTATATGCGCGATAACTCCTTGCGTTATCTGCAAATCGACTAAGCACAACCCCTCCCTTGTCTGTTTGAAGTCACCGCTGACGATCAGGGAAGCTGGCACCTGAGCATTTTTTATCCAGTAGTTCCCAGAAGAGAGACTCATCCTTGTCACCAACTGCAATCCCATTCAGGATAGCAACATTTCACGCCCTAAAGGCCGAGTCAACAGAGGTAATCGCTTATCCCACTTACATACAGACAAGCGACTCGCCCCTACACTCAATACTTTTTTATTTGGAACTTTCTTATTCCTGAGAAGAACTCCAATTAGTCTACGATGTCTATAAAAAGTTGGAGAGTTTGTAAGCCTATCCAGACTTCCCGGTAAAAATTTGGAATGTTCTGAATGTAGAGTAAATCTTTAATTTTCCCGTTTAACGGCACTTTCGTGCCAGTTCTTCAATAGAAAATCCGAGAAAAGAGTTAGTAACACGAAGATAATAACGCCTAAAGCGGTAGTTAGAAATAAGGCAGCAAACATTCGAGGAATTTGCAGATTGTAGCTTGCCATCAGGATTTGGTAAGCAAGTCCCGATCTCGCTCCTCCCGTACCCGCCACAAACTCAGCCACCACTGCACCAATCAACGCCAAACCGCCACTAATCCGCAATCCTCCTAAAAAGTAAGGCATAGCAGCAGGTAAGCGGAGATAGAGTAAGGTTTGCCACCGAGATGCCTTATAGAGTTGAAACACATTACTCAGGTTGTGGTCAACACTGTTGAGTCCCAGCGTTGTGTTGGAAACAATTGGAAAAAACGCCACAATCCAGGCGCAGACAACTAAGGCGGCGAAGGTGTTGTTTTTTAGCCAAATGATGATTAAGGGAGCGATCGCCACAATCGGTGTCGTTTGCAAAATCACCGCGTAAGGAAACAGACTCCGTTCAATCCACTTGCTTTGAGTAAACAAGATCGCTACCAACAGCCCTGAAACCACAGCAGCAACAAAAGCCGCAATTGTAATTTGTAGGGTAATCAGGAGTGAAGGAAACAAAATAGTCCAGTCACTAATCAGCGTCTGTAAAACTAAAAATGGGCCTGGAAGTAGATAGGGCGGCATCTTCGTCACTCGCACGAAGATATCCCAAGCGAGTATCGCCAAAATCCCAACTACTATGGGAGCGATGACATCAACCGAGGCTAGCTTTTTGAGCCAGGTTGCCCAAATTAGCTGCGGCGAGCGGGTAAGGGCAGTCTTTCTACCGTTTGAAACACTCGAACTTTTTTCGGGCGTAGGGAGCATATATCTCTTGAGAGTTGTATGATTATGATGCAGCTATGCGATCATGCGTCCTGTCTTGACTTTCCTACGCTACATTCAGGTTTTCGGGTGGGATGCCTGTTACTGCTTCCGTCAAACGAGCAGAGACTTCTCGGCAATATTCATTACAAAGTTGGGACGTGCGGAATTCTTCCGTGCGGGGATAAGGTGCTTCAATCGCGACATCAGCAACTACTCGTCCAGGACGAGGAGCCATCACAATCACCCGATTCGACAAGTACACCGCTTCGTAAATATTGTGAGTGACAAACACAACCGTCCAGCGCTTTTGTTGCCACAGATTCAGTAAGTCAGTATTCAGTTTGCTGCGGGTCATCTCATCTAAAGCCCCAAACGGCTCATCCATCAACATGATATTGGGCTTGGTGACTAGCGCCCTGGCGATAGATACTCGCATT
>DATNQP010000049.1:0-13827 GCA_036703965.1 Leptolyngbyaceae cyanobacterium | reverse complement strand
GACGAGCAGCATCTCAGCCATCCGACCTGCCGATATAACTCCTTGCTCGTAGGCATCAAAACACAACCCCACATAGGAAGTTGATAAACCTCGCCGCAGTAATTCTTCTCGACGCTGGCGAGATTTCGGTAATAGGCTTTCCGGAAGTTCTGGATCGACTTTAAAAGCTGCTGGCACTTTGACAGCTTTTATTTGTTCTTCAACGTCTCCCGAAATAAGACCCACATTTTTCAGTGCATAAGCTAAAGCCTCTGTACTTACCTTGAGCTGACTAGCCCAGTGAATAGCTTTTTCAGAATCCCACTGCTTAGAGTCTGGAATACCTTGTAAAAACTCAGGAGGCATAAGATAGCTAGATGCAAAGTTGTTAGCTCGAACTTCGGAGAGATTCTTTTTGTCCCATTTAAAAGAAACAACAAAATCTTGTTCATCATCTAATATTGCGTGGGCAGTTTCATGGGCAACTGTGAACCGCTGCCTATAAACGTCTTCACTGTAATTAACCAATATGCACTTGCCAGCAGATGGGTGCTTGATGAATAGACCAGAAATATTTGAGTTGCCAAGTTGACGCCGAAAGATATGAAAACCTAGATCTCGAAAGTCTTCATAAATATTCATTTTAACTTGGTTAAAAGAGTACCCAAGGTGCTGCCTAAGCTCAGCGGCTGCTTCTTGTCCGTGTCTCTTAAAATTGTTGCCTTGTTTGACAAATTTAAAAGCCTTATAATGACGCACAGGAAGTAGATTCATTATAAATTCTTCACATTCACATAGGAAAAGAAACTCCTGTACAGCCCATCTATCTTCCGTGGAAAAATCTTCTCCATATCTCCGGTACAGGGGTTCAGTTTTTTCAACTGTAGAAATCTGCTCGTTTGAAATGAAGAAATTATAATCCTCTTTGTAATAGTCTGCTAAAATCAAAACTTCATCGCCAGTTGGGCGTTTTACACCCTTTTCAAGTGTAGACAAATAATCCTCGGATATGCCAGTTGCTATTGAAACATCACCGAGCGAGAAGTTAAATAGCTCTCTATATCTCTTCAATTTAGAACCAAAAAGTGCAGGATCAAAAGTCATAGACCATTTCCTGTTTACTGAAATTCAGGGTAAGCAGTCCGAGCAGCAGCCGAAGGAGCAGTAAAATTTATTCTACTGTGGGCTTGAGATAGCTGATTCGCACGATCGCCTTCAAATACTCTCTGAAATCGAGTGCAAGAAGGGTTCCACCTTTAGCCCAACCAACAAACAGCCTAGGATAGAAAGAGCATCGCTTTCTTAAGTTGACTACTGACTTGCAACCCTCCCAGCAACGAAAAAGCAACAATGGCTGAACTAACCATTCAAGTACCGGACGAACTAGCTCAACGCCTAGAACCATACCGAAATCGCCTCCCTGAACTGCTAACCCGTGCTGTAGAAAACATCCTTCCCAGTACTTCCTCGACAGACTTACTTCCATCTGTTGCTAACCCGACAGATGCTCCTGTTGCCTATGCCGAAGTGCTAGATTTTCTCGTTACCCGTCCTACCCCTCAAGAAATCGTAGCCTTCAAAGTTTCCGCAGAAGCTCAAGAACGTATTCGTACCCTACTGGACAAAAACCGAGATGGAAGGCTCACGGAAACCGAAACAGCAGAACTCGATCTGTACGAGCAGCTAGAGCATATGATGATTTTGCTCAAAGCCAAAGCTCATGCCTTAATCGAATAAATGACCGCTCCATCGATTCCCTCTTCCCTACGTCAGCTAGTGATCGAGAGATCGCAGGGAAAATGTGAATACTGTCTCATCCACCAAGATGATTCAATTTACAGCCACGAAGTTGACCACGTTATTGCTCGAAAACACGGTGGTCAGACCGTTGCCGAAAATCTTGCCTTATCCTGCTTCTCTTGCAATCGTCACAAAGGCTCTGACTTAACGACCTTTGACCCACTCAGCAATGAAATTGTCCCTTTATTCAACCCACGCCGCCAAACTTGGTCTGACCATTTCACCTTAGACGGAATTCACATTATAGGCATCACCCCAACAGGTCGAGCGACAGTGTTTTTGCTGAAGCTAAACGCTTCAACTCGATTGGCTTATCGTCAAGTTTTGATTGCACAAGAAAGGTATCCATAATGGAATTACCCCTTCTAAATCAAAGTATACGAAGAAAGAGCGATCGCCTTTCAGGAAAATGTTTATATATTTCACCGGGCGCATTAGGAAGTTGTTAAGAGACTCGCTCATGATGACTGACGACACTGATTCAAAAGTAATTCAAAATCGGTAACTACTTGGAGTGGGTTCTTTCCTTTCAAAACAGCCACGGACGCAGCTTCATATGGATTTCTGCCTGTCTTCTTGACCGTAGCAACTGCCGCTTGATTTGAGAAGCCGTGACGATGCACTAACCATGCAGTCAATACTTGCCCAGTGCGGCCTACACCACCCGCGCAATGGACAACAACTTTCTCACCCTCTCGGTCTGCTATTGATAAAAATGGCAATATCTTCCCGATCAGCGTTTCAAGATCGACGAGGGTGAAATCTTCGATCGGTGTCCAGCAAACTCGTTGAATGCCAAATTCCTGTTGATAGATGCCGAGTAGGTCTGAGTAGGGGGTAAGTTGCTTTTCAGAGAATAGACAGCAAACCCGCTGAATTCCGTGGCGTTTCATAAATTCAATCCATTCACCCACTTCCCGATCAGAAAAGCCAGGTCTAGCCGATCCAAACACAATCCGTTCCTGCTCCGATGCCGCCGCCAATCTGTACATATCCCCCTCACACACTTGCGATTTTGCTAGCCAATAGTATTTACCCTCTACGAAGATATTGGCGGCTTTCGTCTTCAAAGTACGGTTTAAACCCTCTTTCATCTCCATAATGCCCATGCTAACCTGTTGAGAATTGTTACCCTGAACATCTGTACCACTGCATAAAGCCCAGCGCCTATGGTGCATGTCAAGCGAGTGGAACTCACCAACTTCAAATCCTTCGGCGGCACGACATCTGTTCCGTTGCTGCCTGGGTTTACAGTTATTTCCGGGCCAAACGGGTCAGGGAAGTCCAATATTCTAGACGCCCTGTTATTTTGCCTTGGTCTTGCCAGTTCTAAGGGAATGCGAGCAGAACGCCTCCCCGATTTGGTCAATCATGATAAAGAGCGTCGAGGCACGGTTGAAGCCAGCGTCACTGTCACGTTTGATTTATCCGATGCACCAGATGCCCTCTCAGATGACGATGAGGAGGATACGGAGAATGGAAAACTGGAAAATCCAGAATCTGACCCCCCCGCACCCCCCCTTACTAAGGGGGGGTCAAAGATCCAGACAGAGTGGAGTGTGACTCGACGACTGCGGGTGACTCAGCAAGGCACATACACCTCGAATTACTACATCAACGGCGAACCCTGTAACCTGACTGAGCTTCACGAACAGCTCAACCGTCTGCGGGTTTATCCAGAAGGCTACAACGTCGTGCTGCAAGGGGATGTCACCAGCATTATTTCCATGAACTCACGAGAGCGTCGCGAGATTATTGATGAGTTAGCAGGTGTTGCAGCGTTTGACCGCAAAATTGTCCAGACTAAGCAAACTCTGGCTCAAGTCAAGGAACGGGAGGACGACTATCGGATTATTGAACAAGAACTGATTGCACAACGCGATCGCCTTTCCCAAGATCGTCTCAAAGCGGAAAAATACCAAAAACTTCGAGCCGAACTCCAAGAAAAGCAGCAGTGGGAAGCGGTTCTGAAATGGCGATCGCTCCAACAACAAGAGGGGAAGCTAAAGGGTCAAATTGAGGCAGGCGACAGAGAAGAAGCTCAGCTAACTGAGCAACTGACTCATCTAACAGCACAAATTAGCCAAGCCACCACAGAACTTGACCAGCTGAACTCCCGTGTCAAAGCCTTGGGAGAAGAAGAACAGCTAGCTGTAGCCTCAACCCTCGCTACCCAAGAGGCAGAACGGCGGCAGTTACAAAATCGGCAACGAGAACTGGAAGATAACCTTCAACAAACTGAGCGTTATCTCAAAAAGACACAAGAGGAAATTCAACAACACGAGCAAACTCTGCAACAGCTGACGGAAGAAAAACATCGTGTAGAGACGTTTCATGAAACATCTCTACGTGCCGCCCGCGACGAAGCCCAAGAAGCCCTCAACCAAAATCGGGAAAAAGCAAATGCGATCGCGTCTGCTTCGGAAGCCTGGGTACAGCAACAAGCTGCCCTGAATCGGCAAATCGAAACCTTACTACAAAGCATTGAGCCTCAACGCACAGAGCAAGCCCAACTGCAAGAGCGCCAGAATCAGTTAAGTCGTGTTATCACCGAACAAACCCAGCTTTTGCACAGCTTAGAGCCGGAAATTAGCACCAAACAAGCTCAAGTAGCTGAGTTAGAAACCCAATTAACAGTATCTTCCGAACAAATCCAATCACTAGCACAATCACTAGCCGCTACTGAACAAGAGCTACAAATCCAGCAGCAAACTCAAACTCGCCTACTATCTGAACAACGAGACAAACAACGCCAACTGGATAAGCTAGAAGCCCAAGCGCAAGCCGAGCAAGAAGCCCAAGGTACCTATGCCACTAAAGTCATTCTCCAAACCGGAATACCGGGTGTTTGTGGCTTAGTTGCCCAACTTGGTCGAGTGGAACCCCGCTATCAGTTAGCCCTGGAAACAGCGGCGGGTGGACGCTTGGGAAATTTGGTTGTTGAAGATGATGGCGTGGCGGCGGCGGGGATTGAGCTACTGAAACAAAAACGTGCTGGTCGAGTCACATTCTTACCCCTCAACAAAATCCAGCCACCCAGATTTTCCGATACCGTAGCCCTGCGCTATGCCAGCGGCTTTATTGACTATGCCGTTAACCTGATTGACTGCGAACCCCGTTACCAAAATATTTTCGCCTACGTTTTCGGCAGCACAGTCGTCTTTGAAACCCTTAATGCTGCCCGTCCTTATTTAGGGAAATACCGTATTGTTACCTTAGAAGGCGAAATCCTGGAAAGCAGTGGCGCAATGACTGGGGGTAGTAGCAGTCAGCGTTCTGGATTGCACTTTGGCACCAGCGACGCTACTGAATCCGCTGAGGTAAGAGCCTTAAGCAATCGCCTTCAGGAAATTGAGCAGATTTTAGAGCGCTGTGGTGAGTTGATTGCTCAGGCTTCAGCGTTAGCAAAACAACTAACTCAAGAGTTAACAGAGGCAAGAGCGAAGCGCTCCGAAACCCAGTTACGCTTAGAACAATTACACAAAGAGATTAAGAGTTTGACAGCTCAGCAGGAGCAGGTGCGATCGCTTCTTGCCAAAAATACACAGGAACTTACCACAGCGAGCGATCGCCTGCAAACTCTAAATATCGACTTACCTGCTCAAGAAGCCCAACTACAAGGATTACGACAACAGCTAGCGGAACTAGAGCAGTCTCAAACCCATAGTGAGTGGCAACAAATTCAGAGCGTTATCAAAGGTTGGGAAGCGAAATTAAATGAGTGCCAACAAGCGCTCCGTGCATCCGAGAAACAGCTGCAAGACTTAGAAAATCAGCAGCAGCGTAAGCTTGAGAAAATTGCAGAAGGCGACAGACGGGTAACAGAATATCAAACACAACAGCAGTCAGGACAGGAACAGCAATTAGCCCTCAGCACTCAGCTTTTAGCGGTTAATGAGCAAATTACTCAGATTCAAGCATCATTGACTCAGCTGGAGCAGAAATTAGGGGAAGCGAAACAGGAACGCGATCGCGCTGAAGGATACCTGCGAGAACGGCATCTGCAACAACAACAGCAGTCCTGGCAACTACAAAAACTCCAGGAAACCCAATTGGCAAGACGCGAAGAACTTACCACCCTACAAGCTCAACTGCAAATCCAACAAGCCGAGTTACCAGACCCACTACCTGATGTGCCACTTCTTGTCAATCCGCAATCGAGCACTTTTGATTTGAGCGGAACTGAATCCATCACATTTGGCTCATTCGCCGCTCAACTCGAACAGTTGCAAAAAGACATCCGGAATGCTCAGAAACGCCTTCAGGCAATGGAACCTGTTAACATGCTGGCGTTAGAAGAATATGATCGTACCCAAACTCGCTTGTCTGAACTTTCTGAAAAACTGGCAACTCTTGAAGCCGAGCGTACCGAACTCCTGCTTCGAGTGGAAAACTTCACTACCTTGAGGTTCCGCGCCTTCAAAGAAGCCTTTGACGCCATTAACCAAAACTTTCAAACTATCTTTGCCGAACTCTCTGATGGCGACGGTTTCCTCCAACTGGATGACCCTGAAGACCCCTTCAACGGTGGACTTAACCTGGTGGCTCACCCCAAAGGCAAACCCGTGCAACGCCTTGCTTCTATGTCAGGGGGAGAAAAATCCCTGACGGCCCTCAGCTTCATCTTTGCCCTGCAACGCTACCGCCCTTCACCGTTCTATGCCTTTGACGAAGTTGATATGTTCCTCGATGGGGCAAACGTCGAGCGATTAGCTAGAATGATCAAACAACAGGCTACTCTAGCCCAGTTTATTGTTGTGAGTCTACGCCGACCTATGATTGAGTCTTCTGAGCGCACCATTGGTGTTACGCAAGCCAGAGGAGCCTATACTCAAGTGTTAGGACTAAAATTGCCGCCAAAGAGCGCGATTCGGTAGATTAAACTAGATTAAATTTCATGATTTAGCGTTCAATACTATTCTTATTCCAGCAGGAGTCGAGAGCAGGATTGCAAAACATAATGACAACTGAACTAATTCGTCAACGCTCTGATATTTTAAATACTCAGGTAGTCACAATCGACACCGCTAAGCGCCTAGGGGTTGTTAAAGAGCTATTGGTCGATATTGACCGCCGTGAGGTTGTGGCGCTAGGCTTGCGAGACAACCTACTCTCGCTTGCTGGGATGCCACGGTATATGCTGCTGAGCAGCATTAGACGTGTTGGCGATACGATTTTGGTTGATGACGAAGACGTCATTGAAGATATTGACGTTGATGCCTACAGTAGCCTCATCAACAGCGAAGTCATTACAGAAACGGGTGAACTGCTGGGTCGAGTACGAGGCTTCAAGTTCAATATTGAAGACGCTAAGGTTTCTTCTCTGATTATTGCGTCTTTAGGGTTGCCACAAATTCCCGACCAAGTTCTCAGTACCTATGAGCTGCCGATTGACGAAATTGTCAGCAGTGGTCCGAATCGGTTGATTGTGTTTGAAGGTGCCCAAGAGCGATTGATTCAGTTGACGGTGGGCGTTTTAGAGCGCTTAGGTGTTGGTAGACCCCCCTGGGAGCGTGAAGAAGAGGAAGGGTACTATACCCCAGCCACCCGACCGGAGAATCAACTGGGAACCGGGATTCCCGTTCGCACACCGATGTCTCAACCCATTCAGACAGCTACCCCTGTGGAAGATTCTTGGGATGATGATGATTGGCGAGAAGAGCGGGAGCCTGAACCTCTGCGCCGACGCGCCGCAGCGCCGCTTTACGCTGAAGCAGAAATGGAAGAGGATAACTGGGGTGACGAAACAGTTGATGCTCCCAGGCTGAATCGGTATGAGGAGCCAGTGTATGATGAACCTGATCGTTATGGAAAGGACTACGTAGACGAGTACGACGACTACGAAGTTGACAATGATGTCTGGGATGATGATGAAGACCCTGAGCCTTACAAAGCTCCGCGTGTCAATATTCCGGAAAAGACTAAAGCTCCAGAATATGAAGAAGAAGCGGGTTACTAAGCCCTAAAACAAGACAGTAATTCACAAGGGAGCGACTACCAGTGGTAGTCGCTCCCTTGTTTTTTTAGTAGCGTTCCTCAATAGTTATTTTTTCTTATCCTTCAAGAGGAGGAGTATACTAAGCCTATAAATAACTAGAATTAAAGAGAGGCTATAAGCTGCCTAGTTTCAAGGATTTCAGCCGTATTAGCTGTGGTGTGCTTCAGCTAGGGGAAAGGGTGCATCTCAATCTAGTAGAAGTATTGCTTTGGGAAATTAAGATGAATTTCCCTGTAGCAGTAGATAAGATTGTTATTGCAGAACGGAGATGCCTACCTTACAACACCTATCCATGTCGGAGTTTATCCAGCCAGAACTAC
The DNA here is from genome assembly GCA_036703965.1 of Leptolyngbyaceae cyanobacterium. Lineage (GTDB taxonomy): Bacteria > Cyanobacteriota > Cyanobacteriia > Cyanobacteriales > Coleofasciculaceae > DATNQP01. The sequence goes on along the minus strand of DATNQP010000049.1, from coordinate 5,730 downwards.
TCAAGGCGCTTCGACCAAGGCAAGCAACGCCGAATCTGACACTTGCTACGATTCCAATTAGCCAGAACGAAGCTTTTGAGCTATGGACGCCTAAGTGGACGCCAAAAGGGAGCGGCTTTACGCTGTTAGAAATTGCCTTGCTCCAGCGCGATCGCCCGCGTGTCACAAGAATTCTATCAAAGCTGGTATGGTTAATGGGAGCGATTTGCTTGAGGGAAGATGATTGGGACGTAGGCGATCGCCAACCTCTCTATGACTGGGATGCTGTTGTTGAGTTTGTTCGCCGTGAAGGTCGCTGCATTAACCCAATCGTCACACGGGTGATTTTCACTCCCCATGCAATCATTCCCATTTACGACAAGGGTCGCAAACAGGAAGGCAGAATACCCCCTCAAGCTTGGGAAATTTCTCCACCCCACTGGTCGATTGTCTTTGATGACCTAATTCCCGTTGCGCAAGGTTTCAAACTCCAACAATCCGCAGATTGGGTTGCCGTAGACATCTGGACTGGCAAACCCATGCGGCGAGAAGTCAGAAACGGTAAGTTTTACGTAGAATATCACGACCTCTACGCCAGCAACCGGGGATGAGAGAGTTTTTGTAGGGGCGAGGCAGTCTAGCCTGTCGAGAAGCTGGTCTGCGTCGCTTGAGAAAAACCTAGTGTAGGGCGGCAGGAATCGCTGTGAGCAGAACAAAGGAAGAGCCTCTAGCGACTCTACTGTACTGTGTGACCTACTGCCACAATCATTTGTTTAATTGACTCCTCAGACGCTTCAGTTTCAACGCTGACTGTCTTTGCTTGTACATCAACCTCAACCTTAGCTCCTGACTCATGAGTGAGGATTTCCTCAGTGATGGTCTTTGCACAGCCATCACAGGCAAGGCTGGGAACTTTGAATTTCATTGCTGGCATAGTAAAAACCTAATTCGTGTGATGTTATCTACCTTTAAACCTCAATTGTAACGCTCTCTTGTTCTCTGAGCGCCTGTTGGCTATGCCGCGATAAATTACCCCTCTCTCGCCTCTTGCCCCTTCTTTACTGGTCAGTTATTTCTGCCACACAGCATTAGCTAATCGAGAATAGTTGCTGCAATAAATTCTCTATTCAAAAACCAGAATTATGCAGCCTAAAGCTAAGGAAATCCAATATATCTGGTAAATCTTAGGAGATATAGGATTTACTAATTCAATAGCTTCTTGATAATCTATTGCAAAAGCTTTTTCCTTGTAAAGGGTCGCTGCCAAGGTTCAGGTAGGCGCTCCTAGATGGGTTGCCGTGATGAAAAAACATGATGCCACTTCATTTTGTAAAAAACTTGCCTACTCCTGTACGGACGCTGATTCGTCCTATGTGGTATATATCTCTGGGACTGCATGGGCTATTGCTTATGGTGCCAATTCCCTCTACACCTGAACTTGAGCCTTCTCCTGCCAAGAAAAAATCCGTCAAAATTACACAGTTGCCGAGTCAGCCTTCCCCCCTACCCTACCCGCTTGTTTCGCTACCCAAACCCTCTCCTAGATTTCAGCCAAACCCTCTTCCACCTAATCCTCCCCAAGTGAAGGCTTCGCCTGCGAACATATTTGCGCTCCGCCGCAGCGCTTCACGAGCGCCAATCATCAAGTCGCCCCAACCTTCTCAAATAGCTCAGCAAAACACTCCCAGCCCTTCACCAACTCCCACTCCCACGCCTATTGCCAGCCCAACGCCAACTCCCACTCCCACGCCAACTCCTAGTCCCACGCCTGTTGCCAGTCCCACACCAACTCCCACGCCCACGCCTGTTGCCAGTCCCACACCAACTCCCACTCCCACGCCTACAAATCCTTTTGCAGATTTCCCCGAACTTGCCGGTGTTAAACCGGGTTGTAATGGTCAGCAGGGCTGTTGGCAAGTAGAAGGAGAAGGTACCAATATACGCTCAGTCGCCAGCAACCAACTTGAACCGTTTCTGGCAGCTCAAGAATACAGTTTCCTTGGAAACGAGGAGATAGGAGATGATTATCACAGCGTTTATCGGGTATCCAACAAAAATGGTGGGATTGAGTATTTGCACTTACTTTCTACAGATGATGGTGTACCAGTATTGTTATTTGCTGACAACAAGGATTTGACGCGGGAGCAATTGATTGCCTTAACTAAACGCTAGATGATGAAACAGTTGGGAAAATCCGTAAGGCTTGCTCGGCAATAGAGAAATGCACTTTTGTTCCTAGAGGAAGGGCGGTTGAGCTTGCTGTGCGAGCGTGTAGTTCTTGCCCGGAGGGGGTTAGTAGACAATAGCAGTGTTCGCGTCCTAAGAATTGGCGATCGCGTATAACAACAGTTGCATCATTATCAGGCTTGAGAATCATGTCTTCCTGACGAATCATGAGTTCGCCTGTGTCAGAGGCGTGCTCAGTGTTAGTAGGTGCGATCTCAAAGCAACCTATCTCGGTTTCCCACAGCTGTCCTCGACGCTGAGCGGGTAAAAAATTAGCTTGGGTGACGAACTGAGCAACAAATCGAGAGACGGGTTCTCTATAAACGTCCTCCGGTGTACCAAACTGTTCCAATCGCCCCTGCTGCATTACGGCTACCCAGTCAGAAATGGAAAGAGCTTCCTCTTGGTCATGGGTAACAAAAACACCAGAAGTCCCTGTCGCTTTAAGAATATCTCGTACTTCCTGACGTAATCTCAAACGGACTTGCACATCCAGATTGCTCAGGGGTTCATCTAATAAAATTAAGGCAGGTCGGGGAGCTATTGCACGAGCCAGGGCAACCCGTTGCTGCTGACCGCCAGAGAGTTCATGCGGATATCGGTTTTCCAGTCCTTCTAGTCCCACAAGCGCGATCGCTTCCCTTGTACGCTCCTTGATGTCATTCGTTGGTTTTTTGCCAAGGTTACGCAAGCCAAAAGCCACATTTTTCGCCACTGTCAGGTGAGGGAATAGAGCATAGTCTTGAAAGACCATACCGACATCCCGTTGTTCTGGAGCTACCCAATAATTTCCGCCAGCAACAATCCGTTCGGCTATTTCTATAGTTCCAGCTTGTGGTTGCTCAAATCCAGCGATTAACCGCAACAGGGTAGTTTTGCCGCAGCCAGATGGACCTAGCAATCCCAGCAAATCTCCCTTTTGTAGCTTCAGCGTCACACCTTCAACAGCAGGGATAGTCGTTTGCGGAAACTGCTTGGTTAGGTGTTCTAGATGCAGAATCACGGACTGAGCCATGTCAACGAATCAACCTCTAAGCTTTAAATAGTTTTGAACAGCGAAAAGCAAAATCAATGTGATCCCCAGAGTGATGTCTGTGACTACATAGTTATTAAGCATGCGATCGCTTTTGCCCTATTATTCATTATGCTTCTCGTGAGATGGAAAACTTCTGCCGAGCTAGTCTAGGGTGTCTAACCCAGGAGGAAACACAAGAATTTCCTTACCTTAAAGCAATGCCTTGCAGTACAGTGTGATACCCTAAACTAAGGAGAAACACGTAATTGTAATCCATCTGTCGCTGTAAAACTAGACAACAACTTAAGAATTTCATAGTTTCACAGATTTAATATAAAGAAAGCATTTTAGGGGGCTTTCCTTATTTCAAACTCAAGTCTTTAGGGGTATTTTGTCTAATAAAGTAATTCTCCTAAAAGGCATCTACTAAGTTTACCTATGAAATTCCGGGCAAAGGCTTTAATTATTAAGGTTGTATGAAAGCAAGCCTCTGACTGAATCCAGAACTTATATAAATTAATCTTATAGTATTGACAAAAATACGTCATTATCTATTCAAAGTATTTTAAAGAATATTAAGAAACTTAACTATTATTAAAAACCTTGAAGTTTTTTGCGCGATTGTCGATTCATTTCAAACCTTTGACTTCACAGATATTTACATTAATAAGTCTTTACAGAACTTAAACGATTAAAGAGTAGATGAAAGATGAGGCTTTCCCTGAAGTCTTTGTTGGATTAGCTTTATTATTGCTTGTAAAGACACTTGAACTCGATTTGAATGTCTTGAAAAAATCTTGATATCGGCAAGAAAAAACCAAAAGATAACTACTTCTATTTTGAATTTGATGAGGAAGGCTAATTTGTGCAAAGTTTACCTACTAGAATCTGCAATAGCTGAGTTATTTGCTCAAGTGATTCAAAAAGGACAGATAACTCTCACAGACCGCTATTTCTTGAGGACAGCCCTCTTGAACAATTCCCTTTGTCAAGATGAGGAAGTCTTAATTAATCGCCTGCTGCATGCTGTGCGCCGAGGAATATTGAAGGTGGTAGATGAATTATGAGAAAATAGATTTACAGAAATCCTAGGTTCCTTATAGCTAAGGAACATGCAACCAATAATTCATCTAAATGCCGGATTTTATTAACAACTATGGCTTCTTGATCGTCTCGATGATTTTAGGAGCAATTCTGGGACTTTCGGTGTACTTGCCGCTGATGGCAGGTCAACTGTCTCTGGCTACTCCGGGATTCTATGCTTTAGGAGGGTATATAGCAGCAATTCTGTCCACTGAGGTGTTTAAGTTTACCGGCAATTTGTTTCCCCTGCCATTTTTATTATTAGAAATGCTACTGGCGGCGATCGCTTCTGGGGTGCTGGCGATCGCACTGGGAATTCCGGTTCTTCGATTGCGGGGGATTTTCCTCGCCATTGCCACAATCGCCTTTGTCGAAATTCTACGAGTTTTGGCTTTGAACTTGGATATTACAGGCGGTGCTGTGGGAATTTTTGGGATTCCTCAACCCTTTCAAACTCAAATTGAGTATCTGTGGATTGCGGCACCGCTGCTGATTTTGAGTATGTTCTTTCTCTATCGCCTGGAACGCATTCGCGTGGGTCGGGCCTTGAGTGCTATCCGCGAGGATGAACTCGCTGCTGATGCGATGGGCATTAACCCAACGTATTATAAGGTGCTGTCTTTTACTTTAGGGGCGGTTTTAGCAGGACTAGTTGGTGCTGTGAGCGCTCATTTCTTGAATACTTGGAACGCCCGTCAAGGAACCTTTGATGCTAGTATTATTTACTTAGCCTTTGTGTTAATTGGTGGCTCTAGAACATTTGTCGGACCAGTTTTAGGGGGTATGCTGCTAACGGCTTTGCCAGAAGCTCTGAGGGGGCTTGCCGGAATCAGTGGTCTCCCCAGTTGGCTGGCTCAATTTCTACGCGATGGTCGTTTGATTATCTTTGGTTTGCTGATTGTGATCGGCAGCGTGTTCTACCCTCAAGGTATTATTACTCCAGACTTACTGAAGCGCTTTAAGCCCCTAAAGCCGCAAAGACGATGACCGAGAATCCGAAGGTGTATAACGGGTCAAAACCCGTCTTGGAAGCGAGAGAGATAACTCGCCGTTTTGGGGGCTTGGTGGCGGTGAATAAAGTCTCCTTCACAGTGCAAAAAAATGAGATATTTGGTCTGATTGGACCGAATGGTGCTGGGAAGACTACATTATTTAATTTGATTACAGGTTTAATGCCACCTTCGGCTGGTCAGTTGATTTACGAAGGGGAAGAGATTACTAAACTACGCCCCCATCGAATCGCCGCCAAGGGTATAGCGCGTACCTTTCAAAATCTGCGCCTGTTTGGGAATTTGTCGGCGTTAGAAAATGTAGCGATCGCTCATCACATTCACAATAAAACAGGTCTTATTAAAGGCGTGTTAGGATTGCCCTCAGCCGCCGCCCAAGAACAGCAAACCTTCTCGAAAGCCTTAGAATTGTTGGAG
>DATNQP010000048.1:0-8109 GCA_036703965.1 Leptolyngbyaceae cyanobacterium | reverse complement strand
GGGGCAGCGGCAACGCATTGCCTTAGCCCGTTTATTCCTCTCCCAAGCACCGATTTTAGTTCTAGACGAAGCGACTAGCGGTTTAGATAGTGAGACGGAGCAACAAGTTCTCCAGAACTTACAGAGTATTTCCAAAAATCGTACAGTCTTCTTGATTGCTCACCGTTTTGCCCCCCTGAAACGCGCTGACTTGATTTTGGTTTTGGAAAAAGGCATTCTGGCTGAAAAGGGCACCCACTCTGAGTTGTTGCAACAAAAGGGGCTATATTGGTCTCTCTATCAACGTCAGCAGTTAGCCGTGTAGGCAATTTTAGGATAAAGGCGAGAGACCAGACTTCTTTAAGAAGTCTGGTCTCTGAACCACTGGGTTTTTGTTTAAGTCCCGATAGGGAAGCCCATCGATCATAGAGACGTTCCGCCGGAACGTCTCTACAAGGTGAGAGCAACCACCTGAAAAAGGGGGTAGTAGACCAGGATTTGGTATCACTACACTACAGAGCGATCGCGTTTTTGGATTGCCACAATGGAATGCGATCGCTTCTTGAGAGTCAATCACCAGATTGTTGTCATATACTACAGCTTCAGTAACATCTGAGCCAGCTAGTCAGTACTAAGTAGCCCCCTGGCGTTGCCAGAAGTGGAAAACGCGATCACCTTAATTTTTCTTAATATATATAATATTACCGGCTATGTAAGGGTAGAACAAAAATTATCCAAATTATGTATAAAAATATGCATTATTTCTCTTACCTCAGATAGTGGTACAAAAAATCATCCTATGGTGAGATGATCTTACTACCAGGGGGAGATAAATATGCCGTTTGATTATGCAGGTAACACGCTAAGTGCAGCTAGAGGTCTGGAGCTTACTCCAAGTACTCAGACCTTCACAGATTGGGTAGGTCCCCTGGATACCAAAGATTTCTACAGCTTTACTCTTAGCGGGAGTAGCAGCCTCGCTCTGTCCGTTGATGGGATGAGTGCCGATGCCAATGTTCGGCTGCTCAATAGTACGGGTCAACTTTTGCAGACTGCAACTAACCTTGGCACAACACCTGAATCCATCAAAACGACCCTGTCTGCTGGAACTTACTACCTCTTGGTCTTACCAGGCAGCAACAACGCCAGTACTTCCTACAACTTGAGCGTTTCTGCCAACCAATCGCCTCAAGAATTGCAATTCAACACCACCCAAAGTACCGGAACTGTCAGCCTTACTGATGCCAAGGTTTATGACGGTAATAGTTACACCGACCTTTCCACCATTGATTTCCGGCTGCAAACACCTGATGGCAGTTGGCAAGATATCGATAACACTAATACTTTCACTGCTTTGGCGGGTGATACGAACTGGGCGAGTTTTAACTATCAATTAAGCAATCTAACACCGGGTGACTATATATTGTCGGGCAGAGCCTATGACCAGTCGGGGGCTGCCAGTAACGAATATCAGACAACATTTACCGTTGCCCCCTACATCACCATCACCAGTCCCAATGGTGGAGAAAGTTGGCAACCCGGTAGTATCTACAACATCACCTGGAATGACAACATCGCTGACAATGTCAAGTTAGAACTGTACAAAGATGGGACGTATGACTCCACAATCAGCAGTTCCACCGCCAGTGATGGTAGTGAGTCCTGGACGGTGCCAACTAGTTTAGCCAGTGGTTCTGATTATCAACTCAGAATCACTAGCCTCAGCGATAGCAGCGTTTATGATGACGCAGATAATGACTTTAGCGTCGCTCCCTACATCACCATCACCAGTCCCAATGGTGGAGAGAGTTGGCAACCCGGTAGTACATACAACATCACCTGGAATGACAACATTGCTGACAATGTCAAGTTAGAACTGTACAAAGATGGGACGTATGATTCCACAATCAGCAGTTCCACCGCCAGTGATGGTAGTGAGTCCTGGACGGTGCCAACTAGTTTAGCCAGTGGTTCTGATTATCAACTTAGAATCACTAGCCTCAGCGATAGCAGTGTTTATGATGACGCAGATAACGACTTTAGCATCACTTTGCCCCTCCCTCCAGCCTTAATCAGCAATCTTGTATTTAGTGGGAATGAGGGAGATTCTGGTACATTCCAGATTAAGTTGAATCAGGCACCTACATCAAATGTAACTCTGACTTTCAATGCGGGTAGTTTCTTGACCATTGATGCCGACAATGTAGTAAGCAACGGTACGAACAATACCATTACATTTACAGCTACTAATTGGAATCAAGCCCGTACCGTCTGGTTCATTGCTGAAAATGACGGTTCTAGTAGCGATCGCACATCAGGAAATACAATTGGCTACACTCTTAGTGGTGGAGCAAGTGGCAGTGGAACTTACAACCTTGGAAACATTACCAACACCTACGCACCGGATACTAGCGCATTCAACATTGAACTTGATTTCCGCAATGATTATTTGGGTGTTTGGACACCTGAGCGTCAAGCTATTGCTCAGCAAGCAGCAGACGATTGGGCAAGTTTGATTGCTAGCGAACTGAGCGGTCTAACATTAACCAACCAAACTCTTGGACAGATTGGTGCAGATGGTACCTACGCTTTCAACTTCACCACGAATCAGTATGTCGATGATCTTGTAGTCTTTGTAGGTGCCTATGAAGATGATTCTTCCGGTGCCTGGGGTGGCATGCTTTTGGGTGGTAGTAGTGAGACCGATCCTTTACCTAGAGTCGGTGGAGTTACTCTTAATGCCAGTGTCGATTGGGATGATGAAACTCTCTACTCCGCTATTTCTCATGAAATCGGTCACACCCTTGGTCTTCTGGGTATGAACTACACAGGTTATCAGTTAGTTTCTGGCTCTGGAACGTCTTGGTTCTTCACAGGAGCTTATTCCAAAGCCTACAACAATGGAGAAGATGTGCCGATGAAAAGTGAAGAGGACGGAGGCGGGCATCCAGCTGATAGTGTTGTCTCAATCCTGTCCTACGACTACATCTACAGTTTGTCTGCTCCCAGTGAAATGGATAAGCGGTTTTTAGCAGACAGTGGTTATTTAGTGTATGGCATCAATACTTAAATATTCAAAGGAATTGTTTGATGGGTTTACTAACTTTTCTAGCTTATCTAGCAATGGCATCAACGTTCATAACTTCAGACACTCTTTCCAGTAACTTCACAATACTGGCTCCTATTATGGCTAGCGCTCAATCCAACAACTCCTCGGACTTGAGTAGCGTCAATCTCCCTCTAACTGTGAAGTTGCTACCGTATCAAGTGTTTGATAAGAAAGCATTGAGCTATGCTGATATTTTACTAACTATCACCAATACTTCTACAGAAACTGTAGAAATTGAAATTACTCAGCTGCTAGTTGTAACCTCTGGTAACAATCAAGTTATTATGAGTTCAACTCCACAAGACTTGGCTCTGCATCCTAGAGTATCTTTACAACCTGGTGAAAACCGCGTTGTGGAATATCGCCTGAAGTCTGAATCAAAGGTCTATAAGCGGGGTCAACAGGTGATGGCTTTGATTCAGTATCGACAAGATGCTCAGCCTGAGACAACTGTTGAGTCCCCGGCTGAGCAAGTTGCTTTTATCATGCGCTAATTGCCTTGGCTTTTTGTGCAGTTAATGTAGTGTATTTACATTTGATTTTGGCGGTTTGGAATTGGTGATATTCAATGTCCCTTCAACTTAAGACGAATGGCACTGACTTAATGGAAAAGTAGTCGTTATGAGAGAAAAACCCAGATTGGGGGATTCCCCCCAAACCCCCCACTGGGGGACGAGTGCCTCCCCCAGACCCGCTGCACAAGGGTTTGTCGTGGTGATGAGAGTTCAGTTTTAGGACTTACGCAGTTGCCCCCCAAAACTTGGGAAACTGGGCTTTTCTCCTCCCAAAGTTGGGGGGTTGGGGGGGCAAAACGACAGTATTTGCCTAAGTCCTGAGTTTGTTAGTTCTCCTTGTTAAGTCAGTGCCATTCAACTTAACGCTCAAGTTTATCCAGATCAAAACTCAGTTGTGCAGAGTTGAGCGTATTGCCATCGCTAATAATTGAGCGCATCCCCTCAATGGTTGCCGGAATACTGCGGGGGTCCATGAACATTACCTTGCTGCTGTCGCTGCTGCCAATCTTTGTTCCCATTTCTAGGTAGTGCTGGGCAAGTAAAAACTGGAGGGCTTCACGGGCATTGGGGTCAGTTTTAAGGGTTTTAGCAATCACTTGTATTGCCTCTGATGTGGCTTGAGCTTTAAGGACTTGCTGCTGGCGTTCTGCTTGTGCTTTGAGGATAATTGTCTTTTGTTGACCTTCTGCCTCCAGAATTGCCGATTTCTGACGGGCTTCGGCATCCAGCACTTGAGCTTCTGCTTTACCTCGGGCGGAGTTGACAGCAGATTCGCGTTCGCCTTCGGATGTCAAAATGGATGCCCGCTTGCGACGTTCAGCTGACATTTGTAATTCCATCGAATCCTGCACAGCTTTGGATGGGATAAGATCTCGCAGTTCTACCCGCGTGACTTTGACACCCCAAGGATCTGTCGATTCATCCAATTCTCGCAGGAGGAGTTCATTGATTTCAGATCTGGCGGTAAAGGTTTGATCGAGTTCGAGTTGACCCATTTCCGAACGAATCTGAGTTAGTACCAGATTCTGCATGGCTAGCCGCAGATTTTCGACCTTGTAATAGGCTTTTTCCATGTCCATAATCCGCCAGTAAACCACGGCGTCAACAGTAATCGAAACATTGTCACGAGTGATACATTGTTGGGGTGGGACATCAAGAACTTTTTCCCGAATCGTTTCCTGGAAAACTACTCGATCCAGGACTGGGACAAGAAAATTCAGACCCGGTTCTAGTTTCTTGCCACTATATTTCCCCAATCGTTCAACCAACGCTTCGTTGCCTTGATTGACAATCTTGACAGAACTGGCAAGACCTGTGCCGCCAAGAGCTAATATAATTAACCAACCAAAGAATCCTTCCATCTTGAGCCTCCTAGGTTTAGTGATGCAACAAGTTTTGTGGCACAACAATTAAGGTGGTGCCTTCTCGCCTGACTATGTAGACTTTTTGATTAGGCGCGATCGCTTCTGTCTCATCCTCACAACGAGCACGCCAGGAATTTCCTTCGTAAAGTACCCGCCCTGTTTGTCCTGCCGGAATTTCTGTCAACGTTTGAGCTTCGATAGCATCTAGATTTTTAGATGCTCTTGGATGAGGAAGGAAGCGACGGGATACAAAGACAAGGGCTGTGGACAGCAAAAGCCACAGCACTACTTGTATGGGAAACTGAGGCAAAACCAACGCCGCAAGAGCAACCACAAATGCGCTGATTCCCATGAGGAAAGCAACGAAAGCCGTTGGCACAAACAGCTCAAGTAAACAAAGAATTGACCCTGCTACTAGCCAGAGCATCGAAGGACTTAGCAATGGCATATCAATATCCGGTGTAGCGTGCGTTTATATAAGGTAGCTTCAAGGATTGGTCTATGAATTCCAGGTTCGGTCTAGGCTGATGTCTGGCTTCGATGCGGCTCCTCCGGAGCTGATAGCATCTAAGACTACAAACGCTTCACGCCCTCCGTAATCTGTGATAATTTACAAGCCTGTCTGTTCCGTTGTCTCACTGGACACAGAGTATAGTCTTTATTTATCGTTTCAATTTCTTCAAGGAATTAGGCATCATCAGGGAAGAATTAAAAAATTCACCAACAATAAATCTATTATCCTAGTCGTCTGGGATTTTACCGTACAGTCGCCAATTAACTTAATAGTTGTTTTTAAGCCGTTTTAAATTTATGAGCAGTTCCAATCCGCTGATTAATCGCTATCTTTGGGCAGTTGGTTCAGCTGCCGCGCTAATTCCCGTTGGAGAACTCGTAAAAGACCGATACCAGGTAGTTGCCCCGCGAATTTGGCAGGATACGCATCCGGAACTGCTACCAGAGGTTCCAGAGCAACTTAGTGGTCATATCCTCTCTTACCTGCGCTTGTATCCACACCGCCTCCATGTCCCAGAGGTTTATGGTGTGTGCCAGTTCGGAGAGTCTGTACAGGAGCCTGGGGTTATTTTACTAGAGAATGTACCCATTGATACCAGTGGTGAACTGTATCCTTCAATCGAGTCGATGTGGACGAAGGCATCGGCGGTGCGTCAGGTTTATTGGCTTTGGCAGATTCTGGAGTTGTGGACGCCATTAGAAGAAGTGGGTGTGGCTTCCAGTCTCTTAGTTCCGGACAATATTCGGGTTGAAGGGTGGCGAGTGCGGCTGCGGGAACTTTATGTCGATGCCGTTAAAGCCACAGAGCGAGAATTTGCCGCCTCACCTACTAGCAGTGGGGCGAGTTCCTCAGATTCGTTAGAAGTACCCGATAGCTCAAGGTTAAGTACCGCCCTCGTCAAACCTCCCCTGAAAGCCAGTCTCCAACAGCTAGGAGAGTGCTGGGCGTCTTGGTGTCGCAAGGCAGCCGTATCGGTAGCTGACCCGCTGCACGAGATTGCTGAGCAACTGCAAACGGAGAAGGCATCGTTAAACGCGATCGCTTTTAAGCTAAACCAGTTGTTAATAGAGCAAGCTGCTCGACAGCCTCTGCGTTTGCGGGTTGCCGGTGGGACGGATACTGGCCCCAAACATGACCACAACGAAGATAGCTGCTTTCCTACAACGTTTGACCTGCCTACAGACCCCAGCCAACCCAGGGACTCCCTGATTCCTCACCTGTCAATTGTGTGTGATGGCATTGGCGGACATGAGGGTGGAGAAGTTGCCAGCCAACTGGCGGTACAGTCAATTAAACTTCAAGTTCGGGCGCTACTAGCAGAGTTGACGGAAGACCCGGAAATCATGACGCCAGAACTGGTATCACAGCAACTATCTGCCATTATCCGGGTGGCGAATAACTTGATTGCCTCTCGCAATGATGAACAAGAACGAGAGTCTCGGCGTCGCATGGCAACGACTTTACTCCTGGCACTCCAACTACCGCAGATTGTAAGGTTACCGGATGGTACGGGCAATGCTCACGAACTCTACATTGCCAGTGTTGGGGATAGCCGTGCCTACTGGATTACGCCCCGCTACTGCCAGCAGCTAACGGTAGATGACGACGTGGCAACGCGGGAAGTACGAATGGGTCGTAGCTTGTACCGAAAGGCATTGCAGCGTCCTGATGCTGGCGCACTCACCCAAGCTGTGGGAACCAAGGATGCCGAGTTACTGCGTCCGACGGTACGACGTTTCATTTTGGAAGAAGACGGCTTGCTGTTGCTGTGTTCTGATGGTTTGAGTGATAACGACTGGATTGAGGAATGCTGCCGGGATTACCCGCAAGATGTCTTTAGCGGCAAGCTTTCTCTAGAAGCGGCTGTCCAGTCTTTAATTGACTTGGCAAATCAAAAGAATGGTCACGACAACACATCGGTAATCCTCACCTACTGTGCCGTTTCTCCACAATATCCCGCTGTTCTGAATCTTGGGGAAATTCCGCTAGGAATCAATGGCTATTCACTGAACTTGGGAACCGAACTTTCTGGGTCTGGTCAGGAATTTGAGTCTGGTGAAGCCGTGACGGAGGATGAGCAATCCGTAAGGGCAAGCTCAAGCGGAGAGTGGTTCAAGGTCATTGTGGGTATCTTTGGCGTATTTTTGGTGCTATTGTCCGCTGGTGCTGCGTTATTTACAGCTCAGTGGTTACTTAATCCTGAGGGATTCAAGAAGATGCGCGATAACTTCTTCCGGATCGAGCAGCCCCAAAATCCTGCGTCTTCAGAAGTACCAGCGCAACCGCCCAAGGAGTAAGGATTCGCGAGGGAGTAGGTATTACTCCCTTCTCGGTAGAAGAATACCGATAAATCCAGGGTAATGGGTAATGGGTAATGGGTAATGGGTAATGGGAGAGGACTTGCAGTAGGTAATTTTAGACGGGGAAGAGAGTAGGTTGACCAAGAAGGAGTTCACAAGACAGGAGTCTGGTCTTTTGAAGGAACGTTGCTGTGCAAAAATAGTAAGGTTGCCTGGACAAGTTCCGGCTTAGTTCAGGCAGAAGAGAGAAAACACGAATATTTTGTATGAAAGTTGGCGATCGCGTTCGCGTTACGAAATCTGTCATTGTTTACAACAATCCTTCTCA
>DATNQP010000047.1:0-5309 GCA_036703965.1 Leptolyngbyaceae cyanobacterium | reverse complement strand
TGTCTTGGCTCTAAAGTAACAAAAGATGGAGCATTCCGATGACAAGCCATCGGTAACCCTAGCCGCCTGTCGGAAAAAGAGTTCTAGTTGTGAAGGGGTGCCTCTCGATTCAATTGTGATTTGAGGAAAGTTATTTGATGTTCAAGTCGCGCCGTCGGTCTTACCGACAGCCCCGCCGCCGTCCGTTTTCACTTCTGGTAGTTATCCTCCTGGCTATACCCCTACTCTTGATTCTCCTGGAAGTGTTGGCACGGCTCTTCATTGGTGTTATGGGCAAAAATGCCGAGTTGGCAACCTACGAGGGTGAACCACCGATTGTAACCGCTTACCGCCTCAAGTTTCTGGATCAAACACAACAGCCCTACGACGGCTTATCAGACCACGGGCACCTTGCCGCTCAACGGCATTTAGCTGTAGGCTACAGCTTAGTTGGGAACCAAAAAAACAAGTTCTGGCGCATTAATGAACAAGGTTTCCGCGACGATGACCCTGTTCCTCTAGCCAAACCCAAAAATGAAATTCGGATTTTTCTTTTGGGTGGCTCTACAGCCTTCGGTCAATGGAATGCGAGTAACCAAGCTACATTAGCCAGCTCACTAGAAGCCCGTCTCAACGAACGGGTGGCGCAGCAGAAGCGTTCCCCAGAGAAATACCGACCAACGACGTTGCCCTTCTATAAACCCGAACTCCTGAAAGCACTTGCTCTGCCGCTACGGCTTCGAGAGGGTCAGTATCGCGTCATCAATGCGGCCGTACCTGGTTATACCTCTGGAAATGAATTGGCTCAGCTAACCCTCCAGATTTTGCCCTATAGCCCTGACGCTGTTGTGGTTTTGGATGGATACACAGACTTGATGCTGCCTAGCAATCAACCACAAACGGATATTCCCAATATCGAATCGTTCCTCAACAACGCGCCTGGGCATTTTTGGATCTACTTAACTCGACAGTTTAAGCAGTGGGTTACAGACACTTATTTGGTTAAAGCAATACGATACTGGCTCTTGCGTCCGCAGCCGTCAGTGAGCCAGCTGAGTCTAATGGCGACTGACGATGCAGAGCCACTAGAGCAACATCTAGCCTCCGATTCTGCTGAACTAGAGCGTCGAGTGGCACGCTACCGCGATCGCCTCAAGCAAATGGTTAGTTTGACGACAGGGGCAAGAATTCCTTTGATTGTCGCCATTCAGCCAGAAATTACAGGTCGCTCTCAAGCCAAGCTTTCGCCAAGAGAACAGGCAGTTTTAAAAGAACTAGGACCGGTCTACAAGCAACGGGTGCAAGCTGGTTATGCAGAATTAGCACAAGTTAGCCAGCAACTCCAGAAAGCGTTTCCCAAAAATGTGAAAACGCTCTACCTCTACAAGTTTTATGAGAATTTTCCCGATCCAGCCTTTTATGACGCTGTTCACTTGACACAGAAGGCAAATGCCTCGCTAGCAGAGCAAGTCTATCGGGTGATGATCGGTTTACCTAAGCTACAGATCACTCCGCCAAAGCCACCGAAATAAAGCAAAAATGAAGGGATTGGGGAATGGGGAAAGATGGGGTTGTTAGGTAGGGACTTATTTTGCCACTCCCTAATCCCGTCCTCCCCAATCCCTTAATTACATTCCTGGAAGATTTAGCCCACTAGTGAGTTCTTCCATACGTTCCCGCATGGTTGCGGTGGATTTGTCGTAGGCATCTTTCATGGCTGTCGTTACCAGTTCAGAAAGCGCTGGTGCTCCCTGAGCGATCGCCGCTTCAGAAATTTCTACTCGCAGGGGTTCCTGGTTGCCGCTAAGAACAACCTTAACGCTGCCATCGGCTGATGCTCCCTCAATCTCCATTTGCTCCAATTCTTCCTGGAGCTGTTTAGCACCTTGTTGAACCTCTTGGGCTTTTTTGAATGCATCGGCAAGTTCTTTCATCTTGCCTAAACCGAAGCCAAATCCTTGTCCTTTTGTCATAGATGGTTAACTCTATCTGAGTTGAATGGGTATATCAGTGTCAAGTTTTAATCTTAGTACCGCTCACGTCGGTACGACATCTCTAGGCGGCTTGAAACTCACCTAAGATTCTTACTTCTGGCTCTAGCCAGAGCGACCAGTGCTGTTCTACTTGCTGTTGAATATGGCGAATGATTTGGAAGATATCGCTGGCTGTGGCACCGCCACAGTTGAGGATAAAGTTTGCATGACGCTCTGCGACTTGAGCGCTGCCAATTTGGTAGCCTTTAAGACCGAGTTGCTCAATTAACCAAGCTGCATGGTATGGAGTGGGATTGCGGAAGACGCTACCACAGCTGGGTAAATGATAAGGCTGAGAGCGCCGTCGTTGCTCCAGATCTTTGGATGTTGTCGCTAGTACTGTTTCGGGTGCCGCACCGGGTTTTAACTGAAACGTTGCTTGGGTGACTAGGCGAGCGCCACCTTGCAGGATAGAGGTGCGATAGCTATATCCCAAGTTTTGGGGAGTTAGATCCTCAATTGTCCCATCGGGCGAGAGGGTCTGGGCATTGACAAGAATATCAGCCGTGCAGCTGTTGTGCGCCCCAGCATTCATGACAACTGCGCCGCCTACTGTACCAGGGATGCCAACGGACCACTCCATCCCTTCCCAACCGCGTTCTGCTGCCTGCCATGCCAGACGGGCAATCGGTTCACCAGCACCAGCGGTGACTCGTCCTGTATCGGGGTCAAACTTGGTTTGGCGGAGATGGCGAGTACAGATGACTAAACCGGGCAAACCGCGATCGCTTACTAGCAGATTGGAACCAGCCCCCACCAGTGTTAAAGGTAATCCTTGGGATTTCGCCCACTCGAAACTGGCTTGCAAGTCTTCTAAGCGTCGGGGCGCGACGTACCACTCTGCCGGTCCTCCCACTCGAAAAGAGGTTAGGCTCGCTAAAGGAGCTTGGGAGCGAA
Organism: Leptolyngbyaceae cyanobacterium; assembly: GCA_036703965.1. GTDB lineage: Bacteria > Cyanobacteriota > Cyanobacteriia > Cyanobacteriales > Coleofasciculaceae > DATNQP01. The sequence goes on along the minus strand of DATNQP010000047.1, from coordinate 2,400 downwards.
GCGGACAATCGGTTCCTGGCAGAGTTAACTGAGGCTTGTAAATTGTTTTCTTTGAAATAATTGCGCTGGTCACGCTGGAGGGGTCATAGGACAGAGTCATATCAATACAGGTGAAAAGAATGCGGCTTGGGCTTGGGCAATTGAGTTGGGGTCAAAGCGATTTTTCTGACTTAAGTTGACCGAACTCAGGCTTTCTGGCTCAATTCTCTGGCTTGGTCTTTGTCAGACCTTTGGTAGAAGTCCATGACCTGAGGAATAATCTGATTCAGATTACCGGCTCCTAGAAATAGGGCAAGGTCTCCGGGTCGAAGGATTTGGGTAAGGAAGTCTGAGACTGACACTAGAGTGGGTTGGTAATACACCCTTTCGTCGTGATCTGCGATCACTTTTGCCGACCCTGGTGCACTAGTGGCATAGCGCTGCTGCACTTCGCCGATTGCATCTCGAACCTGCTGACCAGTAATTTGCCCCAAGTCGGGTTCGCCAGCACTGTAAATGTCCGTGATAACGACAATGTCTGCATCGCCAAATGATTCAGCAAATTCTGGCAAAAATGTCAAGGTTCGACTATAGCGGTGGGGCTGGAAAATGGCAATTATTCGTCGGGGCGCTTCGACTTGTATACGTGCTGCTGCCAGCGTTGCCTGAATTTCACTGGGGTGGTGAGCATAATCATCTACAAAAGAGATGTCATTCCACTTCCCCCGAAGCTCAAATCGGCGTTTGGCTCCTTCAAAGGTAGCGACTGCCTCAGCAATTACGTCAAATTCCAGACCCAGATGTCGTCCTACCGCCACAGCTGCCAGAGCATTGCTCAGATTGTGTTGACCCAGCAACTTCAGATGCAGCTCACCTAAAACTTCATTGCCCTCCCAAACTGTGGCTGTGGTGCCATCTGCGTGATAAGTCACACTAGACACGCTGTAGTCAGCACCTGCCTCCCGTCGCAAGCTGTAGCTGATGGTGGGATTGAGACGATCTCGCAAGGTTTCACAGTCAATGCACCCAATGAGCGTTTGACAGCGCTCAGCAAACGTCTGGAAGATGGCAATTACCTCTTCCAGGTTCTCATAGTGGTCTGGATGATCCAGCTCGATATTCGTGACCACACCAATTTTTGGGGACAGCTTGGCCAAAGAGCCATCCGATTCATCCGCTTCGGCTACTAGATAAGGACCATCACCCAGACGGGCATTACCGTCCCAGGCATCCACCTCTCCTCCCACAACAATGGTTGGGTCTAAACCTGCCTGCAACAGCAAATACCCAATCAGACTACTCGTTGTAGTTTTGCCATGAGTCCCCGCAACAGCGATACTTTGGTAATCTTGAATCAAAGCCGCTAGTAAGTCCGAGCGATGAAAAATTGGGTAGCCTCGTTCTAGCGCTGCCTGATACTCGGAATTAACCTGATTAATCGCTGTCGAACAGATAACTTGGGGCAAGTTCATGGGACGTGCATCAGCAGGTATAGGCTTTTCAGATTTTGAGACTCCACTAGAAATCCCTAGAGCTGAGCTGATGCTGATTGCCGAAGGGGGTAATCCTTCGTAAATTGGTTCGGTCGTTGGTCGGAAAAATTCTAAATTAGTAGCGTCCTGGTTTCTGAAAAGATGAGCACCGACTGCTTGCAAACGTTGAGTAATATGCGTCGAACGAAGGTCTGACCCAGATACAGGAAGTTGACGCTTTGCTAGAACGTAGGCAAGGGCTGACATTCCAATTCCACCAATGCCGATGAAATGAAATGGCTTCCCACTAAAATCAACAGTATTCGGCATCTTAACTCCTTACACACCACACCACACAAGCCTACTGTGCCAATAACACGCGCTATCATATCAAGAATTGATTTTTCAAGATATAGCAAAGTAGAGATTTATCAGAAATTTCTCGCGACAGGTACACCAGCGCTATACAATGGATTGTGTTATTGCTGGACTAGATTTTTCTACCGTGTTATTACTGAACTAAATTTTTCTCTACCGATAGACGGTTTTTTTATTAAACACAAGGAATAATTCTCCATCCGGAAACTTTAGTTAAGAAAACGACCCCAACCTACCGGCGACGTGACCTAAAAAAAGAGCGAGCTGGGTGTGAGGTCGAATCATCAATCTGTACTCAGGCAGATAGGGGACAAGTGGCAATTTTGGGCGGCATCTTCGATCCCGTTCATTGGGTACACCTTTTGATTGCAGAGACTGCCTTGAGCCAGGTGGGTCTGGATCGGGTACCCAGATCACCCGATCCAGACCCACCTCATCATAAGCACGTTTGTGGTTATGAACATCGCCGGTTAATGGTGGAAAGTGCGATTAAAGACAATCCCGCCTTTATGCTCTCGCCAAGGGAGATTAGTCACACCAGCCCCGATTAGGCGATCGCCAGTACCCTCGT
>DATNQP010000046.1:0-3208 GCA_036703965.1 Leptolyngbyaceae cyanobacterium | reverse complement strand
GGGGGATCTATCCAAAGTTAGGCAACATAGCCAGTTAACATTACTTTAGAAACAGTCTCTTAGATAGTAAAACAGCCTCAGAGTATTCATCCATTTCTGAGGCTGTTTAGTATCTCAGTTCTCTGTTAAAGCTTTACCGATCACCTCTGCTAACTTGGAAGAGCGATGCCAAATAGGGGGTGTAGATTTTTGCATTTATCAGGCGAATCTTATATTACTTACTCCTTTCCTACTCAAAGTTTACCTATTTAAATGAACCGCCAAGTCGCAAAGAAGACAAACAGAGAGGAAAAGAGTATCGGTAATCTTTAGCGGAAAGGGAGTAATCGTTTATCTTGCCTCAAAGGCATTGGATAACTTAGTGATTTAACAATGAAATATCATAGTGTACTGCAACATAGTGAAGAAGACTGCGGTGCGGCTTGTCTTGCCACAGTCGCCAAACACTACGGACGTACTTTTGCCATTAGTCGGGTGCGCGAAGCAGTTGGCACCGGGTCGCGGGGAACCTCCCTGCTGGGGTTAAAACGGGGTGCAGAAGCCCTAGGATTTAATGCCCGCCAAGTCAAAACCTCCCCGCAACTGCTTGACCAATTGCATAAAGCCCCCCTGCCAGCCATCATTCACTGGAAAGGCTACCACTGGGTCGTTTTATACGGGCAAAAGGGGAAAAAATATGTAATTGCTGACCCTGGCGTCGGCATCCGCTACCTCACCCGCGAGGAGTTAATAAGTGGTTGGGACAATGGCGTGATGCTGCTGCTGGAGGCAGACGACAGCCGTTTTTATCAACAACCGGAGGATAAAATAGGCGGATTTGGGCGTTATTTGGTGCGCGTTTGGCCCTATCGCGCCATTCTCGTCCAAGCGATTGCAATCAACATTGCCATCGGACTGCTTTCCCTCGCTTCCCCTTTGATGATGCAACTCCTCACCGATGACGTGTTGGTGCGGGGAGATACCCAACTGCTAACTACCGTAGCAATTGGCGTCATCGCCATGAATCTATTTAGTAGTGCGATCGGTTTGGTACAATCTCACCTCATCGGTCACTTCGGTCAGCGTCTGCAATTAGGGCTAATCCTGGAATACGGGCGAAAACTCCTGCACTTGCCCTTCGTTGGTTTTCCACAGTGATGCCTCCTTGCAAGCTTCTGCTTACTTCTCGGATGCAAAAGTCCAGGAATTTTGCAAGAAGATACAAAAGTTCACAATAGTTAGGCGAATGGTCAGAAGTGTGGCTTTTCAGGCGTTGGTGCTATGACAGGGCAGAAGCAGCACCATCTACGACCATGAACCTAGAGACATACCGTAAATGTCAGATTGCATGAGTCGGAGTAGCTCAGCGCCTCCCTAGACTTTAATTTGTCAGACCAAAGTCTCTTTATTTTTTAAAATAGAAGATTTGAATAATGAAAACATAACTACTTTAGTTATGTTTAAAAAAGAAGTTTCTACCCCTTGATTTATTAGATTTAACCTCAGAAAATAAAAGTGGAATTAGACAACTTACAACTAATTTCATTCACACTCCCTAAGGAAAACAACAATGTTAAACACAAAACAAGTTGAGGCAACTCTTGCCGTCGAGGAACTTGACAATGAGGTTGCTGCTGCCATTCAAGGTGGTTATGACTTGCAGGTTTACAGACACGCTAATGGTAGGGATTTGTTAGGTGATTTAAACACGAGCCGATCCTCTCTGAGTTCAAATGCAAACGACCAGATTAGCTCGGTTCGTGTCCGAGCAGGCCGATGGATGTTCTATGAGCATGCTAATTATACAGGTCAAGCTTGGGAGGCTCCAGTTGGAAGATTGAGCAACGTTCCGGCGTGGTTCAATGACAAGATCTCATCCATCTTGCGCCTCAGATAGTGGTTGAACTAACACTTTCAACAATCAGGTTCCAGTTACTAGTCTCCCTGAGTGGAAGTGGAAGTTTTATCGAAATGTCCGTTTCCAGTCCTCGTACAGGATGACCCTGGGCTAGGAGCGTATTCTAGCTGAGCTATATGCTCAGCTACCAGGTCGTAGGGGCGAAATATGCCTCGCTCCTACTTCCACATTGTTAATCAAGCCAACAAACCAAGAGATTGTTTAAGTAGCCAATTATTTGTGAGTAACAACAATTTGTTTGGCTATTGACAGTAGAACAATTGTGATTATTAAGGAGAAAGAAGATGAAAGAAGTTCAGAATGAAAAACTGTTTCACCAACTTGACGATGAGGTTGCTGCTAGCTGTAGTGGAGGTGTTCTCTCTTTATACAAGGATGATAACTTCCGAGGAGTAAGCGTGAATATTTTTAACGGCGCAATCCACCTCCGTACCAGCGATTTCAATGATAATATCTCATCTCTTAAAATAGTAGGTAATGAACGATGGGCGTTTTATCGAGACATTGCGTTCAGAGGTATCCCTGTAATTCTAGGACGTGGAAATTACACTTCAACCGACTTGCGACGACGGGGTATTCCAAACGACTCAATTAGTTCTATCAGACGCATAACATGATCATAGATTTGGCTTCTCTATCCATTCTATGATTTTTACTTAGATAGTAAAACAGCCTCAGAGTATTCATCCATTTCTGAGGTCGTTTAGTATCTCAGTCCTCTGTTAAAGCTTTCCCGATCACCTCTGCTAACTTGGAAGAGCGATGCCACATAGGGGGTGTAGGTTTTTGCATTTATCAGGCGAATCTTATATTACTTACTCCTTTCCTACTCAAAGTTTACCTATTTAAATGAACCGCCAAGTCGCAAAGGACACAAACAGAGAGGAAAAGAGTATCGGTAATCTTTAGCAGAAAGGGAGTAATCGTTTATCTTGCCTCAAAGGCATTGAATAACTTAGTGATTTAACAATGAAATATCACAGTGTACTGCAACATAGTGAAGAAGACTGCGGTGCGGCTTGTCTTGCCACAGTCGCCAAACACTACGGACGTACTTTTGCCATTAGTCGGGTGCGCGAAGCAGTTGGCACCGGGTCGCAGGGAACCTCCCTGCTGGGGTTGAGACGGGGTGCAGAAGCCATAGGATTTAATGCCCGCCAAGTCAAAGCTTCCCCGCAACTGCTTGACCAATTGCATAAAACCCCCCTGCCAGCCATCATTCACTGGAAAGGGTACCACTGGGTCGTTTTGTACGGGCAAAAGGGGAAAAAATATGTAATTGCTGACCCTGGCGTCGGCATCCGCTACCTC
>DATNQP010000045.1:0-3972 GCA_036703965.1 Leptolyngbyaceae cyanobacterium | reverse complement strand
GCGATCGAGGGCTTCAGTGGCGATATTCACTGCCGTATCAAACCCAATTGAGCGCTCTGTGATCCCAACATCATTGTCGATTGTTTTAGGAATTGCTACAAAATTAAGATTGCCTTGCAGGGCAAGTTTGCGGAGAATTGCCAGACTGCCATCTCCGCCAATGCCAATCAGAGCATCAAGACCGAGCTGATGGTACCCTTCAATGATTTCAACTGAGCGATCGCGTATAGTTCCGTCTGGCATGGGAAACGCAAACGGGTTACCTTTGTTCGTTGTTCCCAGCACTGTGCCACCCATCGTCAAGATTGCATCAACCTTTTCCAGGTCAAGCGCTATCACTTGAGGAGGACGGTTCATCAAACCCCCAGTTGCACGGCAAATTCCCAACACATCCCACTTGTAAGAGCCTATCGCCCGACAAGCCACAGCCCGAATTACTGCGTTTAATCCCGCACAATCTCCACCACTGGTGAGAATTCCAATACGTTTATGTTCTCCCATAACACCCTTTTTCGGTTGCTTTGTCATTTTCAACTAGATTTGACCTCAACCCTAGTTATTTAGACAAGAAAAGCACTATAAATATTTCATTTCTGTAGTTCGTCTAAAGTTAGAAGCCGCATTGGCAATGGCTCCCTAAGATAGAAAGTAAAGAGGACTGGGCATTCGGCTTTCTTGAGGCAGTCTTATGAGCAACTGCCTATAGGTCAATGCATGAGTCCATAGGGAGGATAAAAATTATGGCAGAGGTAGAGCAGCAGGGAGTTCAGGAGTACGCCCTGGATCGTGATTGCACAACGCTATCCCGTCACGTTCTACAGCAGCTCCAGAGTTTCTCAGCAGAGGCACAAGATCTCAGTGCGATCATGAATCGCATTGCCTTGGCAGCAAAGCTGATTTCTCGACGCTTGAGCCGCGCTGGTTTAGTGGAAGGAGCGTTAGGATTCACGGGGAATGTCAATGTGCAAGGAGAATCTGTCAAAAAGATGGATATCTATGCTAATGACGTGTTTATCTCGGTGTTTAAGCAAAGCGGTCTCGTCTGTCGCTTGGCGTCCGAGGAAATGGAAAAACCCTACTACATTCCGGAAAACTGCCCAATTGGACGTTACACCTTGCTCTATGACCCAATTGATGGCTCCTCGAATGTAGACATCAACTTGAATATTGGTGCAATTTTTTCGATTCGCAGGCAAGAAGGAGACGATCTCGACGGCGAGGCCCTCGATCTGCTACAAAATGGGCGTAAACAAATCGCTGCTGGCTACATTCTTTATGGTCCGAGTACGATGCTGGTGTACTCCATCGGCACTGGCGTCCATTCTTTTACCCTCGACCCAAGTTTGGGCGAGTTTATCCTTTCGACTGAAAACATGCGGGTGCCAGACCACGGACCCATTTATAGCGTGAATGAAGGTAACTTCTGGCAGTGGGACGAATCAATCCGGAACTACATTCGCTACGTCCATCGCCATGAAGGATATACCGCTCGCTACAGTGGCGCATTAGTGGGAGATTTTCATCGGATTTTGTCTCAGGGTGGCGTCTTCCTGTATCCCGGTACGTTGAAGAAACCGGAAGGAAAGTTGCGTCTACTTTATGAAACAGCTCCTCTTGCCTTTTTGATGGAACAAGCAGGCGGCAGAGCAAGTACAGGAACACTCGATCTTTTGGACGTCGTGCCAAAGGCACTACATGCTCGAACGCCGTTGTTTATCGGTAGTAAAGAGGATGTATCGCTTGTAGAGTCGTTTATTCAGGAGAGGGCACGGGAGTCAGAGGAAACGGCAATGGCTCGTTCTTAGCACAGGTTAGTCAAGAGTACGAATGTCAAGAGTCTATGACCCAGGCTTAATGACCAACGACCACTAAACCTTCTAACCTTCAAGAAGCAGAGTAGATCACACTCACTAGGAGTTCAGTAATGACATCGACAGCCAATAATCCCATTTTCCAAATTGAAGAGAAATACGGTCAGAGTATCTGGATGGATAATCTGAGCCGCACGTTAATCCAGTCCGGCGAACTCAAGCAGATGATTGAGGAGCGGGGGATTGTCGGAATCACCTCCAATCCGGCGATTTTTGAAAAAGCGATCGTGGGTAATGCGAGCTACGACGGCGACATCGAAGCAGGCATCCGCGCCAAAAAATCGGTTCTGGAAATTTACGAGTCCCTGGTATTTGACGACATCCGCAATGCCTGCGATATCCTCAGACCTGTCTATGACTCATCTAATGGTCTTGATGGTTACGTCAGTATTGAAGTTCCACCGAACATTGCCAACAATACGGAAAGCACGATTGAGGAAGCCCGACGCTATTACGCACAAATTGGTCGGGAGAACGTGATGATTAAGATTCCAGGGACGAAGATGGGCTTGCCAGCCGTCGAGCAAGTCATCAGCGATGGAATCAACGTCAACGTCACCTTGCTGTTCTCGGTAGACAGCTACGTTGAGACAGCTTGGGCTTACATCCGGGGCTTGGAAAAGCGGGCAGAGAAAGGGGAAGATATCAGCAAGATTGCTTCAGTCGCAAGCTTCTTCCTGAGCCGGATTGATAGCAATATTGATGCCCGCATTGACAAAAAACTCTCTGAGGGGGTCGATGACCTCAATATGGAGGCACGGCTTAAGGCAGTTAAGGGCAAAATCGCGATCGCCAATGCCAAAGTGGCTTACCAGAAGTTTAAGGAAATTTTTGGAAGCGATCGCTGGAAAGCGCTAGCTGAAAAAGGAGCCAAAGTCCAGCGCCTCTTGTGGGCAAGCACCGGTACGAAAAACCCAGAATATAGCGACGTTATGTATGTCGATGAGCTGGTCGGTCCCGATACCGTCAATACTCTACCGCCTAGCACCATTGAAGCCTGTGCTGACCACTGTTCCCCTGCCAGTCGTATTGAAACGGGTGTTGAAGAAGCCTACCACTTGATCGAAAGTCTCAAAGATCCCGATATCGAGATCGATCTGAATGAAGTGATGGACGAACTGCTTGATGACGGCATTGACAAATTTGTCAAGCCCTTTGAGTCGTTAATGGCATCCGTAGAAGAGAAAGTCCAAAAGTTGGCGACGGTGTAATCAGTTGTTGGTTGTTGGTTGTTGGTTGTTAGACAAGAAAAGTTGTTAATTTACCTCTAACAGCAACAACCAGCAACTAACAGCTTGTCCTAACAACTAATAACTAACAACTAACAACTAACAACTCTATGGTGACTCTGCTAGAAAATCCCCTGCGCGTTGGATTGCAACAGGAGCGGACGGCGGAACCAGCGATTCTGGTAATTTTTGGAGCGTCGGGAGACCTCACCCAACGCAAGCTTGTGCCAGCCATTTACCAGATGAAACTTGATCGCCGTCTGCCTCCCGAAACGACAATTGTTGGTGTTGCCCGTCGGGAATGGAGCCACGACTACTTTCGAGAGCAGATGCGCGAGGGCATTGAGCAATTTTCCACCGGCATTGGTGCCGAGGAAATCTGGGAAGACTTTGCCCAAGGTTTGTACTACTGTCCGGGTGACATTGATAAGCCAGAAAGCTATCAGAAACTCAAAGCCTTTTTAGCAGAACTGGATGGTAAACGGGGAACACGAGGAAACCGCGTCTTCTACCTATCCGTTTCCCCCAAGTTTTTCCCAGAAGCAATCCGACAGCTAGGCACGGCGGGCATGCTAACTGACCCGATGAAGAACCGCCTGGTGATTGAAAAACCCTTCGGTACGGATTTGAGTTCAGCTCAGAAGCTCAATCGAGTTGTACAAAAAGTCTGTAGAGAAGAGCAAGTTTACCGCATTGACCACTATTTGGGCAAAGAAACCGTTCAGAATTTATTGGTATTCCGCTTCGCCAACGCCATCTTTGAGCCACTGTGGAATCGCCAGTTTGTTGACCACGTTCAGATTACCGTAGCAGAAACAGTGGGGGTAGAGGACAGAGCGGGTTACTATGAAACCTCTGGGGCACTACGAGAT
>DATNQP010000044.1:0-7960 GCA_036703965.1 Leptolyngbyaceae cyanobacterium | reverse complement strand
GTGGTGAACTCTTGCCAACCTAACTTAGTCCCTGGTATATCCTCATCCCAAGAGGCGGAGAGGACGCCATAGCTCAACCCCAACACCCCTAGACCAAAAAATCCCATACTCACGAGAATCACCGCCACGTTGGGCAACTTTACCCCAAGGTTTGTGATCAAAAGATAGCTAACAAAAAACGTGGCTATACCCAAAACTGTTGGAATTCCGCAGAGTAAAGCCATCCTGCGCACCATGCGCTTGCTGACCACATCGGGAACCGCCATTGATTCTCTCGAAGTTGTGGTTTGCTTATCTTTCTTAGAATCTGTTTGACTGGGTGCGGGTGCGGGTTCGGGTTGGGTTTTAGCAGGTTTTTTGCGCTTTTGACGGGGTTCAAAGGGCAAACGGTCACGCGATGGTTCAGTAGACATAAGGTTAAATGTTGTCTAGCCACGAATACCTAAGCGTTGAATCAAGGCTTGATAGCGCTGTGTATCTTCTTTGCGAAGATAGGACAGTAAGCGCTTGCGCAGACCAATCATTTTCAACAATCCCCGTCGGGAAGAATGATCCTTTTTGTTGCTTTTCAGGTGCTCACTCAAGCGATTAATACGTTCAGTGAGCATGGCAATTTGGACATCTGCCGATCCGGTGTCGGTTTCATGTACCTGGTAGCCTTCAATAATTTCGTGCTTGCGCTCTTGCGTCAGGGTCATGGATGAAGTTAATTTCGATAATCCAGCAGTTCTCCATGTTATCACCCTGAACACTTTGGTTGAAAGATGCTCTTTAGGGACTGGGGACTGGGGACTGGGGACTGGGGACTGGGGACTAGGGAACTCGGGTTCCCTGGAGGGGATTAGGGGCAATGGGGACTGGGAAGAGTTCTGAATTAGAATCTTCAACTTAAAACTCAGAACTCTTCTTCCTAATCCCTAATCCCTAATCCCTAATCCCCAATCCCTAATTTCTCGGAACGGCGATCGTCCAACCACTGTTGCAGAATGATAGCGGCAGCCTTGCGGTCAATGAGACCTTTATTGTCAGAAAGCCATCGCTTTTCTGCTTTGATTAGCTCTTCTGCTTCAAAGGAGGTCAACCGCTCATCCACATACTCCACAGGCAGTTGGAGAGCCTTTGCCAACCTGAGAGCAAACTTCTGCACCTTTTTTGCCTGAACCCCTAGGGTTCCATCCATCGTATAAGGTAAACCAACAACCAGTACCTGCACTTGTCTTTGTTCCACCAACTCTCGCAGCTCTCGCACATCACGCTCAAAAGAGGTGCGCTCAATCGTCGTCAGACCTGTAGCAATAAGCCCCGTACCATCACATCCAGCTACACCGATACGTTTACTTCCCACATCCAACCCCAGTGCCGAGATTTTTTGCATCGCACTCTCTTACTCTCTTATCCCTAGTTCTGGTTTTCTGAAGAGTCACTAGCTGGCGTGACCTCCTGGGGAAGCGCCGTGGGGGGTGTTGGGACAGCAGGAGACAGATCTGCCCTCAAAGCAGCTTGGGGCTTCTTAGAGAGCGACTGCAACCAATTGAAGCGCGTCGGGATCGGGGTGCGTGCTCGCTGTAGCCCCTGAAGTACCTCTGACCACTGCAATCCTTCCAGCGAAACAGGCTTGGCTTCTCGCAGCTTGTGCCAGACGGAACGAGACATCAAAAGGGTATGCTCGATCCGCTCTGCTCCTAGTTGTTCCAGATATTCTTCCCGTTCCGGTTGATAGTCAGCCGAAGCCAGATGTAGGGATTGCGCTGGCCATTCCTGGACAACCCGTGCCATCTGAGACAGCAACTCTGGATACAAGCAGGTATAAGCTGGGTGGACAGTTAGCTCGGCTTCGTGAGAGCTAGAGCCATCGCGAGATAGCCGCAGCTGAAAATAGCCAATTGCCGCTTTACGTTGCGGTTCAAACACGTAACCACTCACCACCTCCCTATGACTGAACCACTGCTGCACACTGGAGAGGAACGCCCTCAAAAAACCTGTTTTAAAGTCCTGGATGTGGCGGTCAAAAACCTGGCGCACTAGGGGCGGCATTGATGCTGTATCCAGCTGATAAAGCAGCTGGGCATCGGCATTACTAACTGGCAGCAGGTTAGGCAAATCTGGCTCGTGATCTGCGAGTTTTTCCAGAAGTTGTGGCGCGATCGCCCAGTAAGTCAGTTGTGCTAGAGGCTGAAATCCGTTTTGCCGATAAAGCGCCAATGTTGCTTTGTTATGGATATTGACTTCTAGGAGCCAGGTTCGTGCCTCCCAAATGGTCTCAAAGCAATAGCGCAATAGCCCAGAGCCAATATCGCTTGTTGCTGGTGTGTTTCCCACCTGGTTTTTGACGGCATCGACTAGCACCTGCTCCACTCGCCAGGTGCTGCGGGTGCGATTAAAGGGCGAAATCTTGATCAGCCCACGAATTTGTTGAATTTGCTCAACAATATAAACACAAAAGGCGTACTGGTAAGGATTGGGAAACCAACTCAAAAACTTCAGCAGGCCATACCAGCGTCGCACCTGCTGTAATTGCTCAAGAAAGGTACCTGAGCAACTGTTGCTATCCGCATCAGTTGCCTCTGTAGCAAGCTGCTCGATTGCCTCCAAATCGCGGTATTGGATGGGGCGAATCACATTCTTCGTATTTTCCGAAAGAGGTGAAGTCATGTTGGGTACAGATGCGATGAAGCCGATAGCGGATAGCAGCAGACGCGACCCACAGGCTTGAGCTGCAACTTGTCAGTTGCAAGACTGAGGTTACTGCCAATATCTTAACGATTTTCTCACTCTCGCCACGTTCTGGCTTAACACTGCTTACGCTTTCTGGCAGGAAATAGGGATTTTCCGAATCTCCCCAGCACCCCCACTCTCCCTCTTGGCTGCTCCCCTTTGCCTGCTTTGGATTTGAGTATGATTACTGTTTGGACGCAAAAACCTTAATATCTGAGTTCGTAGAAGGGGAATTGTTCATAAACATTTGTAAACTATTAAACAACTAAGCGTCTGCTCACAAAAATTTCCGCCGCGCCTGCGAAGGGACGCGGCATCTTCCCGGAGAAGCACGCCGGGGTTTCCATAGTGTTTGGAGTTTCTCATGAAGCAACTTGTCAATCTTGAGCGCTTTTTCCTCGTTGGTCACGTTTTTGCTATGGCATTTGGACTAGCGGGCTTACTAATCGTCATACCGCACCCAGAAATCATTGCAGGATTGTCAACCTTTGGGCAGACCATATTTGAGTGGTCAATGTCTGGGGGTGGAGTTGTCTACATTATTTTGGGTGCGTTATCTGTCGCGATTTATGCATACCGAACTTTGGGACTGTGGCATTGGCTAACGTTTATGGTGCCTGCTGTTTTTCTCTCGTTGGGCAGTGAGTTGCTGGGAACCAGCACAGGCTTTCCGTTTGGGGAATATGGTTACCTAAGCGGTCTAGGCTATAAGATTGGGGGTCTTGTCCCGTATACTATTCCCCTTTCCTGGTTTTACATGGGGCTGGTTTCCTATTTAATTGCCCGTGCTGGTCTAAAAATTGACAGCGATGGTGATACTAAATTGAAATGGCTGCGTCACATTGGAGCGATCGCATTGGGAGCATTGCTCCTAACATCCTGGGACTTTGTTCTTGACCCGGCGATGAGCCAAACTACTTATCCCTTTTGGCACTACGGAAAAGTGGGAGCCTTTTTTGGAACCCCATACCGAAATTTTGCCGGTTGGGTAGCGACGGGTGTCGTATTTATGACAGTGGCAGCATTCTTCTGGAAGAAAGCGCCCCTTACCTTATCGCGAAAACAGTTAGGGTTTCCCCTAGTTGTTTATCTCAGTAACTTCATCTTTAGCATGGTAATGACCATTGCTGGAGTTGGGATTTGGTTACCAATTGCGTTGGGCGTCGTGCTGGGCGTCGTTCCTGCCTTAGTTTTGTCTTGGATGGCTTCATCTGAGCCAACACTAACACCACCAGAACAACGTGAAAATTCTGAACTCGCCGAGCTTCAGACTGCCCAAATGCCAGTGACCCCAATGGGAGTTATGCCCAAGTGAGTTCGTTGGCAACTATAGTCAGTGGTTCAACAGCGCTACTTTCACAGCCAACCACTGGCTTCCTGGCAATAGCGCTGTTATTCATCCAGCTCCCAGCCGCATTCCTCCTGCTCTCGCGGCTCATCAAAGGACCAGGGCGTCGTCCTCCTATCGTTCCCGATACCACCACACCAGACCAACTGGGTGCTGTCAGTGTGGTGGTTCCCACTCTCAACGAACGCGATCGCTTAACGCCCTGTCTCGTGGGTTTGAGCCAGCAAAGTTACGAAGTTCGAGAAATCATCGTTGTAGACAGCCGTTCAACTGATGGCACACCAGAGCTAGTTAAGCAGGCGCAAGAGAAAGACCCCCGGTTTCGTCTGCTCACCGATGACCCCTTGCCCCCAGACTGGGTAGGGCGTCCTTGGGCATTACATACGGGTTATTTGCACAGTTCCCCAGACAGTGAGTGGATTTTGGGAATGGATGCCGATACCCAGCCAAAGGCCGGACTGGTAGCTAGTCTGCTTAAGACAGTGGTCGCTGAAAAGTTTGACCTCGTTTCCCTGTCGCCGCAATTTATCCTGAAGTATCCAGGGGAATGGTGGCTACAACCAGCCTTATTAATTACCCTGGTCTACCGATTTGGACCGACTGGCATCAATAGCGAGACGCCAGAACGAGTGATGGCGAATGGGCAATGTTTCTTGTGCCGCCGTGAGGTTTTGACCAAACTGGAAGGCTATACAAGTGCCAAGGGGTCTTTTTGCGATGATGTCACCCTCGCTCGTTATGCGGCCTCTCAGGGTTTTAAGGTGGGGTTTCTTGATGGGGCAAAGGTTGTGAAGGTGCGGATGTACGAGGGGGTATGGGAAACATGGAAAGAGTGGGGGCGAAGTCTTGACCTCAAAGATGCCTCTTCTAGGAGTCAGTTATGGAGTGATTTGTGGCTGCTGCTGAGTGTCCAGGGTCTTCCCCTACCGGCATGTCTGGTTTTACTGGGTTGCATGGGATTGGGAGTATCTTCGTTATCAATTACGGCGGCAACTGGATTGAACTTATTTTTGCTTTTGATTCGCTTTGCCCTGCTATTTGCGATCGCGCCCTCTTACGACCGCACTCAATCATCCTCTGGGTCATCCTGGCTGTTCTGGCTTTCCCCCCTAGCTGACCCTTTAGCTGCCCTACGAATTTTCTTATCTGCCCTCCAAAGACCGACTCAGTGGCGGGGTCGGAGTTACGGAGGGTTTTGAGTTTTCATAGGTATTAACAAAGGGCGGATTAGCTCGAACCCCTACTAGAGATAGGCGAAGGCCTAGCGCCGAGCGAGAGCTAACGCATTTTCAGTCAACTTAGGAGCGACTCGTCAGGGAGCAAGGGTCACAATCCCCCACTAGAGAAGAATTTCAGTGGCTCCCCTTTCTTCGAGTAAAGCAGAGCAGATCCCACCTTTGGAGAAACTCCTCTATCGCCCATTACGGAGTATCTAATCGCTTGGAGTATCCTCACCCAAACTATCCAGAAATTCTTGTAGCCGATCTCTGTGATTACGGATTTCCCCGTCACTTGGGGCAACTTCTAGACAGCGAGTAAACGCTGCCAGTGCTGATTGCCAAGTATTGATAGCATCTTGTTGTTGGGATAACTCCGCTTGCAAGTCACCCAGACTTTGCAGCGCTAGCCCTTGGTTGTTAAGAGGTCTTTGCCGTGCTATTCCTTTGTTAGTCAGAGCATTGATGTAATAGACCTCTTGCAAAAGTCGTCGATGGGGTACTATGGGGTCTGAAATTAAGCGATCGCTTTCCCATTTTTTGCGATCGCCACGCCTGATTCATAACAAAAACTGCTTCGGCTCAACCCGTTAAGTAATAAGTAAACCTTATGATTAACGGCTAGCGATCGCCTGCACCTCTTCCACAGATAACCCCAGCGCCTCGGCAACCTGCTCAACACTCAATCCCATTCCCAACAACCGAGGGATTGCATCTCGTCTCGCTTGCTCTGCTTGGTCAGCGCGTTGTCGTTCAATACAATGCCTTCACGTTAGCACGATGGAAGAATAGCCAAATTGAAGAGACGTGATATCTCGCGTCTCTACAGAATGTACAAAGCCCTAACTATTGCTTCATTAATAATGATTCCCGACCTTACGATGGTGTACTGCCGTCAGAGCATCGGATTTGGAAACACGACCCACCGAAACAGTGCAGTAAATCGTCCAGTGGTCGTCACAATCCATGCGGCTTTTGACTTCGCACTCCATATAGGCAAGAGCGTCTGCCAGAATCGGAGAGCCATCGGTTGCTGGGTAAGTCTTAACACCGGCAAAGCGATCGCTACCGGGGGGGAAGCGTTTGAGGAAGTGCTTCATCAGTCCCTGGTAATTGCCTTCTTCCAGGACGTTCAGGACAAAGCGATCGCCCACATGCAACAATGACTCAATAGCGCGGTCTTTCGCTACGGCCACGCTTATCCCCAAAGGTTTGAAGCTAGCTTGCGCCACCCAGGAAGCAAACATGGCACTGCTAACATTGCCCTTTTTGGTCGTGAGAATGTACAGTCCGCTGCTGAGTCTTCCTAAGGCTTTTTCTAGATCGGAATCTAAGGCTTTGATTTGCTTGATGGTGCGATCGCGAGATAACCACTGCCCCAACTCTGTCCCTGCTTCTTCACACAAATGATAGGTTTCTTCGTGTGGTGTCTCCTTGACCAGAATTGGTGGAAAAGCAGGGTTCAGACCTAAATCTCGGAATTTGTTGACTAGCTGATAAGCGGATTGGCTATCCTCAGCGCCCGACTCAAATACACCAAACGACTGCTTGGCATTGGTAGTCGCTAAGATGGTGCCAATTGCGGTTTGAGCTGTAGTCGCGGCTTCTCCGGCAGTCGATGGGGTACCAATTACCAACCCAGAAGCAATGCTCACTAGTTCTTTCACCTCTTGAGGGTCAGCCGATCGCAAATCCATCATTTCCACCGCCACACCCGTCTTGGTGATGCCGTGAGCGATCGCTTGAGAAAGGCGATCGCTAAACCCGTAATCGGACAGGTAAAATACAGCAACGGTTGTTTCTGCCTTCGCTTGCTCCTGACTCCACTGACGGTAGCAACCCACCAGTTCGGTTACATGGTGATGGAGTAGAGGGCCGTGACCCGTAGCAATGGTTTCAATCTCCGGCAACTCTTTCATCCGCTTCAAAGCAGACAGCACCGACCGAGCATTGGGGCCCATCAAACAGTCGTAGTAATACTTGTAATCCTCTTCAATTAGATCTAAGTCTTCATCAAAGGTGTGGTCGTCGCAATAATGCATCCCAAACGCATCGCAGGTATAGAGAGTCTGCGTTTTGGCATCAAAGGTGAAGATGGTATCGGGCCAATGCAGATTGGGCGCGATGACAAATTCTAGAACGTGTCCGTTACCCAAATCCAAGAGATCGCCATTCTTCACGATCCGCGATTGAAATGGCTGATGCAACCAATTTTCAAGGAACTGAATGGCGACTTTTGAACCAATAACGGTGATTTGAGGGGCGAGTGCCAGGATATCTTTGACCAACCCACTGTGATCGGGTTCGGTATGGCTGACAATTAGGTAATTCAGTTGAGTTAGGTCAATCAATCCCGTTAGGGTGTCTAGATACAGTTGGCGAAACTTCTCGTGAGAGGTATCTACTAAAGCCGTTTGTTCGCCTTGAATCAAGAATGAGTTGTAGGTGGTGCCATTTTGCAGACCGAATTCAATGTCGAAGCGATCGCGATCCCAGTCCAGAGAGCGAATTGCCGTTGTCCCAGGCGCAATTTCGACAGTCTGCATCGTCAGTCGGCGTTGAACTTTTTCAGCAACAGCTACCATCGGTCGCCTCCTCGTGATTTATACTCATTAAGCTTACATATTGTTTTTAGATTTTTGGTTTGAATTATCTTATGAATAAATTCAGGATTTTATAG
>DATNQP010000043.1:0-3541 GCA_036703965.1 Leptolyngbyaceae cyanobacterium | reverse complement strand
CGTTGAGGCAGTTGTTGTAACGTTAGGGGATAGGCTAGAGCCTGCTGGACTGTCATACCCAACAGTTTCGGTTCTTGAGGAACCAGCATCACCTGCTGCCGCAACTGGAGGACGGGAATTTTCCGGTAGTCTTGATTTTCTAGATAAATTGCTCCACTTGTCGGCTCACTCAGGCGGTTCAATAGCCGCAGGAGCGAGGTTTTACCGGCACCAGATGGGCCAATAATGCATAAGCGATCGCCTTGGAATGCATTAAATGAAACATCTGTCAATATCGGCGTCCCCATAATTGCCCCCCGCGCCGCCGTCACAAGGTTTACCTGCTTCAGTTGCAGTTGCCGAGAGGTTTGGTTTAGCTCGTTATTTCTACTATCTTGAATGGAGTTTAAATCTTCTAGGCGATTAAACCCTGAGTCATAGCTGTCCAAATCGTCCATCCATCCACGAGAAACAGCAACAGCGTAAATACCAACAAAATCAGATACATCCAGGGCTGTGCCAAAGGACGAACATCTGTTGTATCAATTCCAGTATGCGCTTCCACCAGCTTGACTAACCGGGTAAACCCAACTACCCGCATTGGGAGTAAGTAAGCTTTTTGGGACGACTGGCTGGTAAAGTAGTACACCATCCCCCCTTGACCAGTGGTTCGCATTTTTAAATCTTTCACCTCCGTCCAAGGCAAAGACCACCCCTTGCGGAAGAACCGGGGCACCCAACTGGGATAAGCAACCTGAATTTTCTCTTCATCTACAATCACCCGTTCACTTAACGCACCATATAATGCGATCGCTCCCAATCCAATTCCCACCCACAGCAACACGGGCGGTATAGGAGCAGATGACACCTGCGCTAAGAAGGGTAAAGGCACTGTCAGTGCCACATATAGACTCAAAAGAGTGATGCGAATTAAGGGAGAGATGCGAAATACACAAGAGTTAGGCTGCAATTGTTGCTCTGATTTTGACTGGATTTCAATGTTTGACGACATATCTTTCGTGAACAGTTTTTGTTATTTCCGGGGAAGAGTCACAATTTTTGTAGGGGCGAAGCATTCTTGCTAAAAACTTTGGTAGGAAACCCAGAAACTTTATTCAAGAATGCTTCGCCCTTTTTCTCTGCTCACGCCACCAACCTTCCTGCTGTCAAACAACGTTGCATGACTTCTGCGGCAAATTCTAGATTTTCCTCAAAGGTCAATGGTTTAGTCTCGCTGGCATTTACCCAAAGGTTCTCACCGATGCCATTGATTTCAATTTTAATCTGCACTCGTGAGCCTTTACGCTCATAGATGTAGTATCGTTGTCCCTGCCACCACACCCAGAAACCCATAGCATCACGAGGAGTAAACCAGCGTTTGCGATTGATGAATGGAAGGCGACAGAGTAATCGATGGGTGCTTTCTCGACCGCCTAGACTACGTCCTGCAACGCTCCCCATATCGCCTTCCGTACTGACAATCTCCCAGATATTCGCCTGGTTGAATTCGTTCAGCCAGATGTAGTTACTCATTTTCATCCTCGACTTCCTCTAAGATTTGCTCATACTCCGGGCGATACTCCCAAGCGTAATAAGTATCAATCTCTTCCTCAGTTGCACCTTCGTACTGTTCAGGTGTCTGTTTGTCGTTGTTTGGACTATTCATGTTGTAATCTTGGCTTTTCCCTATTGTTTATTTTTCAGGCGTCCACTCCGTTTGAGCGCCTTGCCCCCAAAATCCATCAAATTTAGTGACTTTGACATCGCCTAAAACTTTTGTCTGACAGGCTAGGCGGCGATTATTCGTGGAAGAATGAGGAGGAAGCGATCGCCTAGTTTTATCTTTCCAATTGGGTTCTGAAACTTCCCCTTCCACCTGGACAGCACAGGTACCACAAGTGCCGATGCCCATACAGTTGATGATTTTGGCATTGCCGTTATAAAGCTCAACGCCATGCTCTAATAAAACTTGGCGCAGATTACTGCCTTGGTTACATTCAAAAGTCTTCCCCTGAGCTGTTACTTTAGGCATTGATGATTCACCCAATTCGTTAAAGTTACTTTCCTTCTCTTAGTTTACGTTTCTTTACGATTAGCTCAAGTTTCTCCTGCCCATGACTTCAGACCCATCAAACCCAATCTGGATTTACGACACGACGCTGCGAGACGGTTCCCAGCGTGAAGGCCTGTCCTTGTCACTGGAAGACAAGTTGCGAATTGCCAGAGAACTTGACCAGTTGGGAATTCCCTTCATTGAGGGCGGATGGCCAGGGGCGAACCCTAAGGATGTGCAATTTTTCTGGCAGCTTAAAGAAGAACCACTGACACAGGCGGAAGTTGTGGCATTTTGCTCGACTCGACGCCCTAACACCACAGCAGCAGCCGATCCAATGCTGCAAGCGATTCTGGCAGCTGCAACTCGCTGGGTGACCATTTTCGGCAAATCCTGGGATCTGCATGTCACCGAAGGGCTAAACACCAGCCTGGAAGAAAACCTGGCAATGATTCGAGACACCATTGAGTACCTCCGCAGCCAGGGGCGTCGTGTAATTTACGATGCTGAACATTGGTTTGATGGCTACAAACACAACCCTGAATATGCCCTCAAGACCCTCCTAACAGCAAGGGAAGCGGGTGCAGAATGGCTTGTCTTGTGCGATACCAACGGCGGTACCCTTCCTCATGAAGTAGGTCAAACTGTTCGAGACGTTGTTGAAGCAATAGGAATGGGGAATGGGGAATGGGGAATGGGGAATGGAACAGAATTCCATCAATGTCCGAAACCCCAGTTAGGTATTCATACACATAACGACTCAGAGACAGCAGTTGCCAATGCCCTTGCCGGTGTGATGGAAGGTGTTCGCATGGTGCAGGGAACCATTAACGGCTATGGCGAACGCTGTGGCAATGCTAATCTCTGCTCACTGATTCCAAACTTGCAGCTAAAGCTGGGTTACAGCTGTATTCAGGATGACAAACTGGTGAGACTGACAGAAGCCAGTCGCCTAATTAGTGAAGTTGTCAATCTTGCCCCTGATGACCACGCCCCCTTTGTCGGTCGCTCGGCTTTTGCTCACAAGGGGGGTATCCATGTCTCAGCCGTTGAACGCAATCCCCTCACTTACGAACATATCGAGCCGGAAAAGGTTGGCAACCAGCGTCGAATTGTGATTTCTGACCAGTCTGGACTGAGCAACGTGTTGGCAAAAGCCCATAGCTTTGGTCATGAGCTTAACAAGCAAGACCCTGCCTGTCGCCAAATCTTGGAACGTCTCAAAGACCTTGAAAGTGAAGGGTATCAATTTGAGGCAGCAGAAGCCAGTTTTGATTTACTAATACGTGAGGCTTTGGGATACCGCCAGCAGCAATTTGAACTTAAAGGCTTTCAAGTTCATTGCGATATGCTGCAAGGAACAACTGTTAACTACAGCAATGCTCTTGCCACGATTAAAGTTGCCGTCAATGGCGAAGATATCCTGGAAGCAGCAGAAGGGAATGGACCTGTTTCCGCACTAGATGCCGCCCTGCGTAAAGCTCTTCAGAACTTCTATCCCGAAATTGC
>DATNQP010000042.1:0-13474 GCA_036703965.1 Leptolyngbyaceae cyanobacterium | reverse complement strand
AAACAGCAAGATTTAGACGGCAACACAGTTCATCAAGGAATCGCAGTTTACGGCAACAAAGGCAGCACCGACCAACACGCCTACGTCCAGCAACTGCGAGACGGCGTGCCGAATTTCTTCCTAACATTTATCGAAGTTTTGGAAGACAGGCAGGGCATTTCCCCAGAAGTAGAAACCGGCGTCACTTCGGGAGATTATTTGTCTGGTTTGTTGCAGGGAACTCGAGAAGCTTTGTACGAAAATCACCGAGATTCCATTACTGTCACAATTCCCCAAGTCACCCCTCGGGCAGTAGGAGCATTAATCGCCCTCTACGAAAGAGCCGTAGGTTTTTACGGTTCCTTGGTGAATGTCAATGCCTATCACCAACCGGGCGTCGAAGCAGGCAAAAAAGCGGCCGCGGCTGTATTGGACTTGCAGCAACGGGTACTGCAAGTGCTAAAAGACGCTCAAAAACCTCTGTATGTCTCAGAAATAGCCGAAAAAGCAGGAAAGCCAGAGCAAATCGAGACAATTTACAAAATTCTACGGCATTTGGCAGCAAACGGGCGCAGCGTAGCTTTGGAGGGAAAATTAGGCCAGCCTGCTACTTTAACAGCAAGTTATAAACAGAATTAAACAGTAGAATTAAAAATTAAAAGTGACTAATTTCACTTTTAATTTTTAAGGTTTAATTTTTAAATTCCCCTCATGCCCTTGACCATTCTGGTTGCTGACGACGATTTCGCGACTCGCTTGTCGATTACCGATTATCTGGAAATTACCGGATACTCTGTAATCCCTGCTGAGAACGGCAAAGAAGCTTTAGGCTTGGTAGAGGAATTTCAGCCCCACTTGATTGTTACCGACATTACAATGCCCGAGATGGATGGCTACGAATTCGTGCGGCGAGTTCGGACTCGTCCCGCTTTCCGCTTGCTGCCGGTGATTTTTTTGACGGAACGCACGAGCACGCAGGAACGGATTCGCGGCTATCAGATGGGGTGTGACAATTATCTGGCTAAGCCTTTTGAACTCCAAGAATTGGCGGCGGTAATTCGCTCTTTGCTCGATCGCTACGCTCTAATCGCTCAGGCACAGTCTCATTCCCCAAAACCAGAACCGACACCAACAGAGGCACGCAGCAGAGCCAATGGTCAGCCAGAATCGGATTTTTTTACTCAAAAGTCCGAAACCGACGATCGCGCATCGACAAGCCAAAATGCTCCGAGTTTGACTCAGCGAGAGCGAGAAGTGCTAGATTTGCTGACAGAAGGTCTTTCTAATATTCAAATAGGCGATCGGCTCCACCTCAGCCCTCGAACTGTCGAAAAGCACGTCAGCAGCTTGTTCAGAAAAACCGAAAGCAACAACCGAGCGGAACTCGTTCGCTTTGCGATGGAACACCATTTAGTCAGTTGACACTCCGGGCGCCTGAAGGCGCGAGGATTCTTGGATCAGCCAGTCGAACTTATCTCTGTTTGGTCACCACCAGCGAGTAGAGATCGGTCTGTCCCCAAGCGTTTATTTCGGCGTGCCCCGCCGTATTTAAAAGGATTCCTGCCTGCTTTAATCCTTTCTGCAAAATATTGATTCCAGCATTATGATCGCGATCTAACGTTGTACCGCAACCACAAATATGAGTGCGAGTTGACAGCGTTTTTTTAACCAAATTGCCACAATTTGAACACATTTGAGAAGTGTACTGAGGTGCAACAGCAATTACTGTTTTTCCGTATATTTTCCCAAAATATTCCAGCCACTGAGCAAACTGATTCCAAGCTGCATCGCTAATTGATTTAGCAAGCTTGTGGTTCTTGACCATATTCTTAACCTGAAGGTCGACCTAGGCTACAAAATCGTTAGATTTTACCGCGCACAGCGCCGTCTTAATGGCGAAGTCTTTACGCTGCCTAGCGACCTTCAGGTGCTTTCTTCCTAACTTGTTGATAGCTTTTTTCCGATTGCTAGAGCCTTTCTTTTTTCGAGAAAATCGTCTCTGCAATCTTTTCAAAGCTTTTTCGCTTTTTCGGAAATGCCGAGGGTTTGCAACCGTTTCACCATCGCTATCGGTATAAAAATGGTTGAGTCCCACGTCTATTCCAATAGCTTTACCAGTAATAATAGGTTCCTCTTTTCGCTCCACGTTGATACAAAATTGGGCGTAGTATCCATCAGCACGACGCACAATTCTGATCCGTTTTATCTCAGCGGGTGCATAAAAATGCAAATCCCGATTGCCGATTAGTTTAAACTTTCCCGCTGCGAAACCGTCTTTGAGAGTCAAACATCTTTTATCGGCCGAAAGCGCCCAACCAGAAGTTTTGTATTCGACGGATCTAGTGTGTTTTTTAAACTGCGGGTATCCCTTTTTTCCTGGCTTCTTCGCCTTGCAATTAGCAAAGAAACGTTGGATAGCAAAAATGGCACGCTCGGCCGTTGCTTGACGTGCCATCGAGTTAAGCTTGCCTGCCCACTCAAACTCCTTCGCCATAACAGCACATTGTTTGTACAAATCAACGAGTTTAACTCCTTGATTGTCCATCCAATATCTAAGAGTTTTATTTCGGACAAATTGAGCTGTTCTGATCATCTCGTCGATGACCCGATATTGCTCTA
Organism: Leptolyngbyaceae cyanobacterium; assembly: GCA_036703965.1. Lineage (GTDB taxonomy): Bacteria > Cyanobacteriota > Cyanobacteriia > Cyanobacteriales > Coleofasciculaceae > DATNQP01. The sequence continues at coordinate 10,876 of DATNQP010000042.1, read as the reverse complement.
CTTTGCCTGTCAATTTGAACTCTAGTGTTATCATGCAATTAGTTTACCACACCTACGAATGCTTTTCTTATCTATGTGTTTATTTAATAAATTTTTACAGTTATAAAGAAAATTAAAGCCGGCCACGCTCAGAAGGGGCTTTAGACCCAGTTTCTGGGTAAGAGGGCAAGCCTGACTTAGGCAAACCCCCCAACTTTCTGAGTGGCTCTGAAATAAATGCAGCAAAATCCACCCCTTGTACTACATTATTAGTCACAGACCAGCTTTAACCAGAAGTTGAACATCTGGATTAGAACCATTGTCATTTGAGTTAAGCTCAATTTCAATTTCAAATTGCTCAATTTGTCCCTTTAACCATTCAGAAAACAAATCGGAGAGAATTTTGTAGCGAATTAGCTCATCTAATCGTGGCTGAATGAGTTCCTCAACCCAAATCAGGTGTACTCCTGAAGATGTCGCTATTGGCTTGAGAATCTGGGGCCCAGTGGCGGCAAAGACGGCAGCAGAAATCTCTGGCTTCAGAGCTTTCCGGCTCAGCGTTCCCCGATATCCCCCTGTGCGGCGTAGCTCCGTATCCTGGATGTATTGGTGAGCCACCTCAGGAAAACTGATCTCGCCGAATGCGATCGCATAAAAGAGTTCCATAGCCAGGTCTTGATCGTCCAGGACTATTTCATACATGACAACCTGAGCGTAATCAAGCTGATGTTCAACAAAAAAGGGTTCGACTTTATCTGCAAAGAGATGTTGAGCCAATTTCGAGGAGACGACAGTAGCATAGACCGATTCTTCAAACTCATCTAGGGACAAACTATGTTTTTGCAGCCACAGCCAGGTATCGTCAGTACGCCGAAGATTGTTTATTAATCGGATGTTGTCTGCTGCAATCTGAAGTTCTTCAGGCTCTACTTTAATACCTACCTCTTGGGCTGTATTGGCAAGAATCTTACGAGTAGCTATACCTTCAATAACAGAAGGAATTTGGCAGGAGAGCTTGATTTGGTGAATAATCTCTTCACGGGAAACGGTAAGAAGTTTTGACATGATAGTACTCCTAGTACGAGAGGTTAAAGCAAACAGTCAAGATGTACAAATGTGAAAGTAAACGGCTGCTCTACAGTTCCAGTCCGCCTTTTTGCAGCTTCTTAAATGGATCTAGGATGAAATCAATGAGGCGACGCTGCCGGACAATTACCTCGGCTGTCGCTGTTTGACCTGGGTTCAGAACTACACGTTTGTTTTGGGTTTGGATATAAGTCTTTTCGAGGGCGATTTCCAGTTCAAAAGTTTCTAGCTGTCCTTGTGCTGTTTGCATCGGTTTGGAGTCTGGGGAAATCCAGCGCAGGTGCCCTTGCACCACTCCATAGTCTTGGAACGGATAAGCATCAAACTTCAGCTTGACAGGCATTCCCTGACGCAGGAATCCACTCTCTGGGATGGGCATCTGTGCCTTAAATACGAGGACTGCTCCCTTTGGTGCAATCTGAGCAATCATCTGACCGGGTTGTACCACAGTCCCAGCACGTTGGATAGGCAACTGAAAAATTGTGCCCTCAGTCGGTGCTCGGAACACTCGTTGCTCTAATTGAAATTTCAAGGACTGAATTTGGCTTTTGCTCTCTTGAATTTCGGCTTGGAGGGAAGTGATTTGTGTTTGCAAGTCTTTAAGCTGTTGTTCACTTTTAAGTACAGCCAATTTACCTGTCTGAATAAGGCTCTGATAGCCACTCTGTTGCTCTTTCAAGCGAGACTCAGCTTGGCGTATCTCGGCTAAGGCTTGATGAATAGTTCTCTGATAGCTGCCCTGCTGCTCTTTCAGGCGGGACTCGGCTTGGCGTATCTCGGCTAAGGCGGCGGAGCGCAACCGTCGGCTCTCCTCTGCCGACCGTTCCATTTCAACAACCTTGACTTGGGGAACGACACCTTCCTGCCAAAGTTTGCGGTAGCGTTGGACTTCTACCATGTCCTTGGCAAAACGGCTGTCTGCTAGGATATGGGCAGTTTGCATCGCACTGAGATTTCGTCGCGCCTGCTCGACTTGAGCCTGTTTTTCCTCTTGTAAGGTATAGGCAGTCTTGCTAGCGCTGAGGTTCTGCCGTGCCTGCTCGACTTGAGCCTGTTTTTCTAATTCTTGAGCCCCGTTCTGTTGCTGCTGGGCGGTAATGGCGATCGCCAATTGGTTTTTCATCACCTCCAACTGCGCTAGGCGATTTAGTTGGCCTTCCAGTTTCGTCTGAGCTTGCTCAAGATCGGTGCGGAGTACATTAGACTCCAGTTCTATCAGAACCTGTCCTGCTTTTACGGTTTGGCCTTCCTTTACTCTTACTTGAGTAACGGTTCCAGCAGCAGGGGCATCTAATCTTTGCGTTGCGCCTTTTGGTTCCAGCCGCCCTCTGGCGCTACCCGTCTCATCGACTTTGGACAGCATTGCCCAAGGTAAGACGATACCAGCAAATACAACCAACAGATACAGCAATCCTCGCGTCCAAACTCTTGGCAAGCTATCAATGAGTTCCTGGGTTAAGGAAGACCAATCATTGCCAAGAGAGTCAGATGATTTTGATGGAGTCTCAGGCGGTTTCCTCTTAGGGGTGGTGAGGTCTAGAAGCTCCTCAGATAAATCTTGGTTGCTGTGATAATGACCGTTCTGACTAAACTCTTGTGTGCTAAATGTATTTGGCATAGTTGCTTATAATTGCTTTCAATTAATGACAGCACTAGCTCTCTCACCCAGAATTGGGATAAAGCAAAACATGTGAAAAACTTGAAGCCAGCGATTTTATTCAACCTGCAACAGCAAGTTGCTGCTGATTAAGGTAGAAGTAGTGACCGCGTCTAGCCATTAATTCATCGTGGGTACCACTTTCAACTAAGATGCCTCTATCTAGTACCAGAATTTTGTCAGCATTACGTACTGTGGAGAGGCGATGAGCAATCACCAGGGTTGTTCTGTCTTGGAGAATTGTGCTGAGGTTAGTCTGAATGATTCGTTCAGATTCAGCGTCGAGGCTGCTGGTGGCTTCATCTAGAATCAGCAATCGGGGATTCCCTAGAAGGGCACGGGCGATCGCAAGCCGCTGTCGTTGTCCACCAGACAGCATTCCTCCCCCCTCACCGATTTGCGTTTCGTAGCCCATTGGCAGTTCTTTAATAAATTGATGCGCTCCTGCTTGTTGGGCTGCTTCGATAATCTCTTCCAGGGTAGCTTCTGGGTGACCTACGCTAATGTTCTCGCGAATCGTACCGCCAAACAGAAAGGTATCCTGGTCAACCACACCAATCTGCTGCCGGAGCGATCGCAATGACAAGCTGGTAACATCATAGCCGTCAATCAAAATCTTCCCTTCTGTGGGCGGATACAGTCCCAAAATCAGCTTGGAAATCGTCGTTTTACCAGAACCACTGCGCCCAACAAGCGCTATCATTTGCCCTGGCTGCACTTTAAAACTAACGTTTTCCAGCGTGTTGACATCGCTTTCTGGGTGGTAGCGGAAAGTAACTTTATCAAAGTGGATGTAACCGTGAATTGGTGGTAAAGATTGACGATTTGACGAGTGCAAGTCCTCCTCTGGTTCAGCGTCAATCACATCGTTGATGCGCTCAACCGCAATCAGCACTTCCTGTAACTCATTCCACAGTACAATTAGTCGCTGGAAGGGATTAATCACATTGCCCAGCAACATATTAAAAGCAACTAATTGTCCGATAGTCAGCTCGTTTTGAATCACCAGCCACGCTCCAAACCACAGTAAACCTGTGTTTACTACCGCTTCGATAGTTGAGCTAAAAATGGCAAGCGTGTTACCAATGACCTGCCCGGAAAAAGTCTTTTTAATCGACTTGCCAAACAGTTCCTCCCAATGCCAGCGCACGCTCATTTCAACCGCCATAGATTTGACTGTGCGGATGCCAGTTAGGGATTGGATGAGGTATCCAGTCTCTTCGTTATGGGCACCAAAAATCTCGCGGGAGACACGCTGCAAAAACGGCGTAGCAATTAACGCCAGCAATACAAATGGCGGCACGATCGCCAACGTCAGCAGTGCCATCTTCCAGCTATACCAGAACATCAAGCCTACATAGATGAACACTGTCAGTAAATCGAGAACGATGGACAGTGCTTCACCTGTTAGGAAGCGTTGAATCTTACGATTTTCTTGAACGCGGGAAATGATGTCTCCGACGTAACGAGACTCAAAATAATTCAGGGGTAAGCGGAAGGTATGGCTAATAAACCCGACAATTAGTGCTAAATCGACTCGGTTAGCTGTATGGTCTAGAAGGTATTGCCGCAGTCCAGTCATGGCGACTCGGAATAGGCTAAAGATGAGCAAGCCCAAACCTACAGCCGTTAACGTGAGGTTACTGCGCTGCACCACCACTCGGTCTAACAACAACTGAGTAAACAGCGGCGTAATCAGTCCAAAAATCTGAAGCAGGACTGAAGCGATGAACACCTCCAGCAACACTAACCAGTGAGGTTTGGCTAATTCAAAGAACTGCCAGAAAGGAGTAGTGGTTTCTTTGGTTTCTTTGAGTAGGGCAGTGGGTTGTAATAACAATGCATAGCCAGTCCAACCCGCTTTAAATTGTGCATGAGTGAGGGTACGCTGACCGATCGCAGGGTCTGCAACGATAACGCGATCGCGTGTGACTTCGTAGACGACGATGTAATGCTTGCCTTCCCAATGGACAATAGCAGGTAAGCTCTGTTGTCCAAGTTTGTCGAGGCTGGCTTTTACAGGTCGAGTTGAAAACCCAATACTTTCTGCCGCTGCTGCTAAACCTCGCAGCGATGCCCCATTGCGGTCAACGTTGGCAATGTCTCGCAGTCGGTTGACGCTGAAGCGTTTACCCCAGTAGCGACTCACCATTACAAGGCAAGCTGCACCGCAGTCAGAGGCGCTTTGCTGTTGAAAGTACGGATAGCGCCGGGTGATGCGCTGCCATAAGTGACCGATTTTTACAGTTGGGTTTGGGAAGTAAGCCTTACTGATTTTTTTCTTGGACTCTGGGGATTTTAGATTTTGGCTCTTCCCCTTACTAACGGGGGGTAAGGGGGGGTTGAATTTTGGATTGGGAAATTTCTCTATCTCCCCATCTCCCCATCTCCCCATCTCCCCATCTCCCACTGGCGGGGTGTCAGAGTTAGTGAGTTCAGCCAGTTGTGGCAAGTTAGCGAGTGCTGTTTCCCAATGAGAACGTCCCAGACTGTAGAGTTGGGTTGGTTGAGTCACCTGCCAACCACGTTCCTTGGGTAACTGGGAGCAAACGTAAATATTTCCAGCAGTTAGCCTCAGTCCTGATGGGTGCAGCAGTTCCCCTCGACGCAGTAGCATTAGCTGCTGTTCTTTTAAGAGCGAAGTTGGCAGTTTACCGATTTGCAGATTGTGCTGCTCTAGGAGTGGTAGTGTTTGCATCACCCCTTCGTAAGGAGCATTGCTAAGGGGAGGAGTTTGGCGACATAACAGCAGCAAATCCCAAAGGACTGCACAGGTGTGAAGATGCTGTCCAATAGAGGGATGCTTGCGAATTAGTGAGCGCAAACCATCTCCCGGAATGTAGCCGAGTTTGAGATTTACGGAAGCTCTAGCGGCGTAAGGCTGAAAGTGTTCGTCTGGAAACAGGGTTAGCTCACCGAATGATGCACCTACGCCTACGGAAGCAATTAAGTTATCGGTGCTGTCGAGCAGTCTGACTTTACCCGCCAAGATGATATAGATGCCAACAGTCGCGTCTGCTGTCTGCCAGAACGGTTTGCCTGCACTTGGCTGTAGAATTTCAATCTGCTTGCAGCAGTTTGAGAGTTCCTGCTCTGAAAGAGGTTGACCCAAAATTTGGGCGAGGTGTTGACCTAGCTGTTGGGTTGAAAATTCTGATGATTTCTGAACCATGACTTGCACAGAAGTTTAACGACAGAATTAGTTACTGGTCTTGATGAGATTGAGCGACCACAGGAAATTAGGATCGGGGGAAGACTGTAGGTCGCGAATGGTAATGTTGGAATCCTTTGTGCCATTAGTACCTAACTGTGCGCTCTCGCGTCTTTGTCGAGTGGAAAGCCCCATCTCCTTAAGCAGGCGGTTGATGTGGCAATCGCTAACCTTAATACCTAGTTCTTTTGCCAGATGCTTTCCTAACCATTGCGCTGTCCAGCGTTGAAATGGATATCCATACTCACGAGGGCTATGGCTCACGAGTTCTTTCAAGCAAGCGAGATATTGCTCGTTAACTGTCTTGGGGCGTCCCATCGGGTGGTCGTTCCAATGGTGAGCCTGACCTGTCTGTGCCATGACTATCCAGTACCGTGCCATCTCGGGAGAGCACCCTAAAGCTTTGCAGATTTGGGCTTGAGATTGACCCTTATCTGTCAGCAGCATGATTTCAATGCGACGGCGGTACTCTGGACGTAAATTAGCTTCTAGGCTCTTTAGCAGAAGCTTTCGCTGAAAAGGAGTTAAGTACTGACTCTGCTTTTCCACAACTATTCCTCCTTGTAGAACTTCAGTAGATGTGTGGAATTAGTTCTCTTATTTCTCCAAAGTCTTTTTCTGTCTAGCTTGAGCGTGCGGGGCTTGAAGTTCATCCGGATGCTCCTTGGGAAAGAATTGAGAATTTGGGTTCGATTGCCAACATGCTCCGAAGCGAACTTCTGTTTACTTCTCGGACTCAAAAATCCAGGAATTCTGTGAACTGTTACAAAAGTTCACAATAAGCGGGTGAACGATCAGAAATGTCGCTTTTCAGGCGGTGGTGCTGTGACAGAATAGAAGCAGGGATCGCTTACGACCATGAGGTTAGAGAGATCTTTTTGGTATCAGAGTAGAATGGCACTGGAAAAGTCATGACGAGGAAAGCCACTTCGCCCAGTCTTGTTGGTTTTTATTGCTGCATCCACAATCACTTCCCGTTCTAGCGATCTTTTGTTACTCTCGCTAGATAAAAATCTGAACCTTTATACAGGGAAATTTTTATCAGTTGAGCTTCTTACAAAGGTTTCTATCTATTTGTGATCGCCAGACTGACGCTTGAGTGGGATTTTTGTTTTGCTCCTTGGACTCATCAAAATCCGTGTGAGCGACTTCAGGTTCAAGGGCTTTGACCAACACGTTGAGACAGTCTCACTGTCGCCTCACCCTGAATCACAAAGATAACTTCATCCTATGACTATTCGCCTAGATTTAGGTTATCTAAAGGTTAAATTTTGTTAAAATTCTCACAATAGTGAGAAAATAGAGCGGTCTCTAGCGTGTCATGGGTCACGCTAATAGCCTTTGGCTGAACAGGCAAAACCCTTATAGGCAAGGTTTTACGGTAGTTCAGAAATGGAAATACTGATGCCAACTGTTTCAGTAGTAGTCTCATAGCCTAAAATCTCAAACCAATGAGTCACACGAATGAGAAAAAACTAAGCTTAGTCACAGAAATGAGCTATAGTGTAATAATCTTCTACAAGTAATAAGTCTCCGATTGTGATTCCCCAGGACTTTCTGAAAACTTTAGCGGCTGAACATGGTGTGTCCGATACCGAACTAGAAGCTCTGTGGTTGGCTGTGGATGGTGACTCGACCACTGCGATCGCACAAAAGCTGGAGATTAGTGAGGATGCGGTTCGGAAAAGACTGAGCGAAGTTTACCGGAAATTTAAGGTTTCTGGGAGTGGTGTAAAGCTGGGTAGATTGCAGCAACTTATCATATCCCGCTATCAAGAATATGAAGCCCAGAGAAACTCAGGTTCATCTTCCAATCAAGTCAGTTCTAGGAGAGAGAACAATCAGCCGCGCCAAATTTGGGGCGAAGCGCCAGATGTATCTGTTTTTTACGGACGCACGGAAGAACTGGCAACGATAGAGCAATGGATTGTGAAGGAGGGCTGTCGCCTGGTAGGGCTGCTGGGTATGGGGGGTATTGGCAAAACCACTCTGTCTGTGAAGTTGGCTAGACAAATTCAAGATAAGTTTGAATATGTTATTTGGCGATCGCTACGTAATGCTCCGCCCATTAAAGAGGTTCTAGCTGATCTGATCAAATTCCTATCCTACCCGCAGGAAACTGATTTACCGGAAGTCCTCGATGAAAGAGTCTCACGGTTGATTTCGTATTTACGTGAACACCGTTGTCTGCTGGTACTGGATGATGTAGAGACGATTGTGCGTAATAATGATCGGATTTGGCGCTATAACGAGGGATACGATGGCTATGGGATACTCCTGAAACGGGTGGGAGAAGGACAGCATCAAAGCTGCTTGGTGGTGTGCAGCCTAGAGAAACCTAGAGAAATTGCCCTGCTGGAAAGTCCAACAGGATTCGTTCGTTCATTGGAACTGACGGGTTTGAAACAGGAAGCAGCACAGAAAATATTGCAGGACAAAGGTTTGACTGGAGAACAACACTGGAAAGATCTGATTCAGACTTATCGAGGTAATCCATTAGCGTTAAAGATAGTTGCTACAATTATTAAAGATGTATTTAGTAACAATATTGCTGAATTTTTAAAGGGTGATTTCTTAATAGTTAGTGATATATTTCGTGAAATTCTAGAGTGGCAGTTTCAGCGTTTGTCAAATCTAGAAAAAGAAATTATGTACTATCTAGCTAGGGAAAACGCCCCAGTTTCATTTCTAAATATCCGAGAGGATAGGCAAACAAAAGTAACGAATACAGAATCCTTAATAGAGGCAATAGAATCTCTCAGTTGGCGCTCACTGATTGAGCAAGTCAAAAGTGAAGATAAAGATACAAGTGAAACACTTTTCACCCTACAGCCTGTTATTAAGAAGTACGTTAACCAATATTATTTACCATCAAATCCGAGGACGGAACAGAGTTGGTTCACCGAATGACGTTCCTGATGCTACTGCCTTTGAATCCTGTTGTCTGACGCACAATTGACTTCAAGCTGAACAACATCCTCCTGCACATCAATATTGAAGAGAAGTTATTTAGTTTCCTTCTTTCTTTGAAGGTCGTTTTTGCCTAGCTTGAGTGTGCGGGGCTTGAAGTTCAGGCGGATGCTCCTTGGCTAAAAATTGAGAATTTGGGTGCGACGCCTTGATGCTACCAAGCGAACTTCTGCCTACTTCTCAGAATCAAAAGTCCAGGAATTCTGTAACTCGTTACAAAGCTTCACATTAAGTTGGTGAACGTTTAGAAGTCTGACTTTTCAGGCATTGGTGCTGTGATAGGGTACCAAATACCATCTGCGACTAGAGACATAGCCTCAGTTCCAAATTGCATGATTCGGAGCAGTCCAGCGCATGACCGCACTTCAATTGGAAAACAAAAGTAAGTTTGTTTGTGAATATGAAAGTTTTGAAAAATGAAAACATAACTCCTTTAGTTATGCATAAACAAGAAGGTTAAACCCCTTGAAATACTAGATTTAATCTCAGAATATTGAAGAGGGATTAGGCAATTCCCAGTTTAATCCCACCTGAGCTAACTTTACTTAACGAGGATATTTCAATGGCTAGTATTACAGTTTCCGACCTGAATCCCGCTGGTTATAACCTGTTTTCAGATCCTGAAGGCTTCATGAGTGATTTGTCTGAAGATGAGCTTGGTATTCAAGGCGGTGGCTTCTGGGCAACAGTTGGTGTAGTTGTCACAAGCCTTCCAGGCATTGCTGTCTCTGTTGTTGGGGCATCGATTGGCTTGTCAATTGCCTACACTATCCACGGAAGACGATAAACAGCACACTACAGTACCTACAAGCACATCTTTGAAATGGCTAGTATCACAATTTCCAACCTACATCTCTCTGGTTCCGATCTACTTATAGATTCAGAGACTTTCTTGAATGAACTTTCCAGTAGCGACTTAGGAATGGGCGTTAAAGGTGGAATCTCTCCATTTATTGCGAGTGTTGCCCTCTCCTATGTTATTGGAAAAGATATTTGGGGACAACGCTAAAGAGGTTGTTTAAGCAACCTCTCTAGTTATGGCTCTCTTGTTAGGTATTTGCTTCGCTATTAGTAATTGAGACTGCTAACATTGAGATAGAAATCAAGAGAGCTAGAAGTTAAAGCTTAGTCAGAATAATTAGTATCATGCTAATTATATTCCACCAGTCTGAAAGCAAAATCAACTCTAGTGATTGACCCAATGAGGTCTGTTTTACTAATAGCAAAGCTTATTTTAAGGAGAGGCATAAATGAATACACCTTTGTATCTTTTTAGGGAGTTGAATCATAATGAAAGCAAACTTGTTTCAAACTATATTCTGTTTTGTGTTAGCCATAGGCGTTGGATTTTACATTGGTAGTGACTACTTTACTAGCAGTAAATATCAGCAAGCAAGGCAGGAGCGAGACCGATGATATATCACGGATTGATCCGGAAATTTTTGATCTGGTTCCCGCAGATGGACTCAAATTCTTTGCTCTCTATCAACGCTACGATAGTCTTGGAAAAGCGATCGCAGAACTCACCACTGCCTTTGAACCCTGTTGTCTGACGCACAATGACTTCAAGCTGAATAACCTCCTCCTGCACGCCAATATTGAAGAGAGGTTATTTAGTTCTCTTCTTTATTTGAAGCCCGTTTTTGCCTAGCTTTCAGCGCCTCAGCTTGAAGTTCATCCGGATGCTCCCTGGATGACGATTGAGAATTTGGGTTTGATTGCCAAGATGCTCCTTGCGAACTTCTATTTACTTATCGGACTCAAAAATCCAGGAATTCTGTGAACTGTTACAAAAGTTCACAATAAGCGGGTGAACGGTCAGAAGTGTGGCTTTTCAGGCGGTGGTGCTGTGACAGGGCAGAAACAGCGAGTACTGACGACCATAAACCCTCCAGACATATCCTCAGTTTTAGAGTGCATAAGTCGGAGTACTTCAACCCCTCATTGCACTTTAATTTGTCAGACAAAAGTGC
>DATNQP010000041.1:0-15856 GCA_036703965.1 Leptolyngbyaceae cyanobacterium | reverse complement strand
CGAGTGATGCACAAGGTATTTATCAGGGTAGTGAGTATCTCAACTCTGCCTTTACCTGGCGCACCTTACGCGATAACCTCAGCCAATATCAAATTCTGCACATTGCGACTCACGGCAAATTTGAACCGGGTAGTGCCGATGCCTCTTTCCTGGTGATGGGCGATGGCGAAAAGCTACCGATTCCCAAGATTGAAACATTGAAGAATCTGGGTAACTTACAATTAGTTGCCCTGAGTGCCTGTGAAACGGCTCTAGGTGGTACTGGACAAGATGGCACGGAAATTGCTGGCATCAGCTTCTATTTTCTCAACAAGGGAGCTAAAGCGGTGATGGCATCTTTATGGGCTGTGAATGATGGCAGCACTAGTTTATTAATGCAGCAGTTCTACAAAAACTTAGCCACGAGCCAACAACCGATTACCAAAGCGGAAGCTCTCAGGCAAGCGCAATTGAGCTTATTATCCCTCTTCTATCACTCTCCGAGTTTTCCTATTAATAATAAGTTTTAAAGAGACGCAATATCAATTGATTGAGGTATTTGTAGGGCAAATTTTGTGATTTGGTCATCTCGTGAGATTGCTATTAAAAAATAACTGAGCATTCGCTTTCTAGACAACAGTTACAGAATTTAGAAATTGTAAAACTTTTCGGAGAGTGACAGAAGAGGGATATCTGCCATTTGAGACAGGTTTTTTCGTTCACTTTCCCCTAATAGTCCCCCGATATAGTTCCTAAACTCCCGTTTTTGCGCTTGATGCGTCCAGATATCATCAAAGCGTTTACACCATCTATCGAAGCAAGGGGGCATGGCGGCAGGAGTTGTCTCTTTCATTCCTCAGACCATAACGTGAGATGTTTGCCATGCATTCATCATACCTTCATTTATTCTTGTTTTTAGTTTAAGTCCCGCTATCGATGTTGACCAGTACTGTGCTGCCTGTGCTGCCTACCAAGGTCTTTTCTTAACTGAATTACTGGCAAAGGCAACTGAACACTATGGCGTGGATGAACAAAGCCCAGTACTTCTCGTGTGTGCCAGGTAAGCTTCAGCCCATCCATAATCCCATCAAGCCACCCCTGTTGATTTTGAAATAGCCAGGGTTGCAGTTCTCTGAGTGGCATCCCAGAAACAACTTCTGTGGAGAGACTGGCAAAAATCTCCAGGGGAACAATAAATCCCAGCGGCTTCCCAATGTAGGTAACCACAGCAGTTTCAGTCCCTGACTGCCAGCGGCGTCGATGGGCACGAGCGCTGGTGGAAAGTTCGGCAAGGGAGACTTGGCGGCAAAGGATACTCATAAAAAAATTATTCTCTTCTGACCAAGGCTGTCCCGGAGAAATGGATACTTTTACCAATCTCTGTTTTATTTTTTAAGGAGGTGATTAGAGGATTGCGCCATCAAAGCTATGCCAGTGAATAAAAACCAAACTGCCAAAAATGTGATGGAATGGCTTGTTAGTGAGGAAATAGAGCGGCGATTAAAGCTGCTTTTGCCAAAGATAGCTGAAGACATTAATTGGGTAGAGGTAGCCACCTATGCCCTGAATCATCTCCCGCCGCTTTACGCTTGTAGTGAACAAGGCTGGAATTACCAACAACAACGAGGTAGAGAGGAGTTAAGTGAGCAGATTCGTCATGCCGTGAGTCAGGCAATCACCGTTGTCCAACGAGATCCCATTCGACTCTCAACCCCCTTAATCGAAGAATAGAAGAGGGAAACCCAGAGGCTCTGTTTCAACTCCAAAAGTTACTGCTACGGAAAAAACCTTCCGGCGGCATGCCAAAAACTTGCAAGCACAAAGCCCAGCCAAGCCTGTAAACCTAATTCCACCTTGGCTGAGGAATGCATTTGCCTAATCAGGATGCACCCAAGAATCTTTGATATGAGTAAGCACTTGAGAACTATGCCCTCGCCTAAAACCTGATAAATTCGCTTGCCTTTTCAATTTGAGTGGTTTTGATAATTGAAGTAAAACTAGGTATGAAACAAACGTTAAGATTAAACTTACGAAAACGCCAACTTTTCTTCACCATTGTTTTACTTGCCACGGTGGGTATTAGACAGTTAGCTCCTTGCTTAGAGGAACCACTTGATGGTCGGTGTAGTGGATTAGGATATCTGGCATCAAACCGTTCCACTACCACTGTTCAGGCTCTCAAAGTAGTTGTTAAGCCCTGGCTGGGTCGGCATCAAGTCTATGGGGTTTTTCCGCTTCCCTTTGAGACATGCAACAGGAGTGAGCCAGTCCTGCTAACAATAATAGGTGCAGGAAATTACTGTCAAAGAGGAAAATATACTCAGCCAAATCACCATTTTGAAGAATTAGAACCCCCACCTGGATACACCCTAGTAAGATATCCCTTGAGAACTCGCACAACTCTGTGGTTGACTACTAAGGGGTTGTTAGATCAACTTAAACAACCTCGTAACTGGACGGTGACTTATAACAATTAAGCCGGTGAGTGTAATTAAACCTAGCTGTGAATTCTTGGTTCTGGGTGAAGGGTTGCCAGTAACTCACTTTCTTTAATCGCTAAGTCTTCCAGCCGCTCTTTAACGACATCCCGCTCAAAATAGGTATCAGCCAGTACCCAGTAAGTCCCATAGTGACGCGCCTCAGACGCCATCAAACTTCCATAAAACTTGGCTAACTCCTGATCAGGACAGTGAGTTGCTAGTAATCCTAATCGCTCGTGAGAGCGAGCCTCAATCAAACCTGAAACCAGCAAAGAATCCAACAGCCGCTCAGGTTCAGCTCGGCGAATCTGAGCTTTCAAACCCGCTCCATAAGGCGGTGACGATAGGGGAGCTAGGGGAATGTCTCCCCGTTCGAGCCATTGGTTAACTTGCTCAAAATGCTCCAGTTCCTCCCGCGCGATCGCTGTCAGCTGACGCACCAGTTGTGTATAGGACGGGTAGCGAAACATTAAGTTCAATGCCACTCCAGCCGCCTTGCGTTCACAATGGGAGTGGTCGAGTAAAATGACATTTAGGTGGTTGAGCGCTTGCTCCACCCAAGCCTTGGTAGTGGGTTGCTTCAGGGTGTTGATGACCGGCAGTGTAGAAGAAAACACGGTTTTTATTAAATCACTCTCTTTTGAACAGAAAAAGCTCTGGCGGCTAGACAGATATGCTATTACTTTAAGGCAATTGAGTTCAGGAACTATCTTGAAATTGTAAGAGTCCTTTACTAAAAGGAATATTTTCTCTGCCTTGTAAAGCTTCTCGTCCCCAGGCACTGCTTGACGCAAAAGAAACAAGTAAAACTGACTGCTTCCCTCCCGAACTTCCTCTTTCGGGGTCTAGGCAAGTGTTTTAACGAATAGATAATTCCTGCGAAGGAGCATTGTACAAGGGAATCTGGGCATACTGAGAACAGTAAGCATGCCCCAGTCTTCCTGACGACACTTGTGCAAGCTAGATATTAAGGGTGCTACTTAGTAGTTGGTGCAATTGGATTTGGATAAGCAAAAATGACCCAACGTCGTATTGTTATTGGTGACGTGCACGGTCACTACGACACCCTGATGACCTTATTGGATGCGATCGCTCCCACGGGCGACGACATGGTTTATTTTCTGGGTGACTTGATTGACCGGGGCCCCCAGAGTGCTCAGGTGGTGGACTTTGTTAAGCAAAGCTCTTACCTCTGTCTGTTGGGTAACCATGAACAAATGTTAATAGATATTTTAGGTGATGGAGAAATCTATGGCCCAGCCCTTCAAGCATGGCTGTATAGTGGCGGTCACAGCACTATCAACAGTTATGGCGAGGAGGGTGTACGCCAAGATCATCTAGACTGGATGCGGACACTGCCAACCTACATAGACCTAGGAGATGCCTGGTTAGTCCATGCTGGTGTCCACCCCCGAATTCCACTAGAGAAGCAAACCGCTGAACAGTTTTGTTGGGTTCGTGATGAATTTCACAGTATTCATCAGCCTTACTTCCCCGATAAGCTGATTATCACAGGTCACACCATTACCTTTACCCTACCTGGAGTGCTGCCTGGAAAAATCGCTCAAGGTCAGGGTTGGCTGGATATCGACACAGGGGCTTATCATCCAAAGAGTGGCTGGATGACTGCCTTAGATATCACCAATGCTATTGTTTATCAAGCCAACGTCTTTCGGCGTCGTACTCGTAAATTACCGCTTGAGGAAGCGGTGACGCGGGTAGAACCGTCACAGATTCTCCCGCGTCGCTCGGTTCTACGCTCGTAGAAGCACACGAATTTTGTTTTTATAGGCATTTGTATCTAAGCCATCCCCTACATTTGCCTGTGCCGGGTTAATGGCTTGCTCCAACGCGTTAATCCGATCCGAAGTTGCTGGATGACTACTCAAGAAAGAAGGAACAGAACTCCTAGCTTTAAGCAGTTTTTCCATAAAAGCAACCATCGCTGAGGGAGCATAGCCAGCCTTTTGTAAATTCTCTAGCCCTAGTTGATCGGCTTCCAATTCGTCCTTACGGCTGTTTGGACGCTGAAGCGCCAACTCTACACCAATATTCACGAGCGTGTTGCGGTCTAGTCCAGTAGCAATGGCCAATCCTCTTGCGATCGCAGTTTGCCGCATTTGCTGGAGCGCATGACGCCCACTGATATGGCCAATCTCGTGAGCCATAACACTGGTGAGCTGAGCTTCATTGTCTGCGGCGGCCATCAAACCAGTATTGATGTAAACAAAGCCCCCCATTGTAGCGAAGGCATTAATGCCCTTATCATTAACCACCTGAAAGGTGTAAGGAATATCAGGGCGTTTGCTCTGCTTCGCCAAGCGCTGACCGATTTCATTAACGTAGCGAGTAATTTCTGAATTGCGATAGAGCTGGATGTCACTCCTAAGAAGCTCCTTATTAATCTGCTGCCCAATCTCTACTTCCTGTTTAGCAGAAACATTGGATAGCTGAACAACTTGAATGCCTTGAAAAATCAGGTCAAACACCGAAACCCCTTGGCTAACCTGAGCTGTTCCCACTATAAGACTCAGAGCCAGGACTAAAGACAACAATGGATAGAATAAACGGCGTCGATAACGACGGACAAGGAAGGATAAGGAATTCAACATGGCGGATATGACTAAGAAAGCTGTACTTAAGAAGCCTAGAAAAGCAGACGTCATTTGAGTAGTGTTAGTTGCCCTAACCGCCTTAGAAAGAAGAATGATCTAGTCTGGAGAGGAAAAGCCAACCAAGTCCTGCTGATCTCTTGCCGCCGCCGTGGTAATTTATCACAGGACTGTAAGAATGGACATTCTCGACACTTTTAATGAATAGTGCTAGAGAGTGCTTTTCCAAGAGTTCTTTTTGCAAAAACACCAAACAACGGGTCATGGCTATTTTGGATTCTAAAGGACGTCTGTTCGGCAAGGTGAGCATTCTCGACTTGGGGGCTGCCTTGGTGATTTTATTAGTGGTTGTGGGTATCTTTTTCTTCCCCGGTACCTCCGGTTCCGTAGCTCAACTGAACGGCAAAAAACCTGTAGAAGTAGATGTGATTGTTCGGGGTCTGAGTGTACGCGATCCGGAAGCATTACTGAAGCAATTTGAGCAGCAGAAGAAGACCAGTATTATTATTCGCAATCAACCCTATGGTCAGGTTGAGATTAAATCTGTGCAAGAACTGCCGTCAACTGTCATAGTGCCGCAGCCGGATGGCTCTGTTAAAGCGCTACCCGATCCTAGAGCCAAATCTTTTAGCACTGACATGTTAATGACCTTGGGCGGTCAAGCAGACATCACCAAAGATGGACCAGTGCTGGGCAATAGCAAAATTAAAATTGGAACGCCGGTAGAGTTGGAGGGGATGGATTACAACTTCAGAGCCAGCGTGATTGATGTCAGAATTGAGTGAAAGAGATTGGGGATTGGGAAGATTCTACGCTTACGTTACTCTCACGTTCCCCAGTCCCCAGTCCCCAGTCCCCAGCCCCTACTCCCTAGCCTCATCAAGCAAATTCAAATATCGTCGAATTAAACCAATCGTCACCGCAGGCAGTTCCAACTGAGGGGTTAAGCCAACATCGTCAAGGGGTTGAAAAACTCGAATAGCCTGTGGATTGAGAGCAGCAAGACGCTTGCCAATTTCTGGACCAGTAAACTCTGACTTTTGTCCCCAGATGATTGCTGTGGGGGTAGTTAGCTGGGGGATGTATAGGGATAAGTCAAAGCATAAATCTCCCCGCACAAAAGAAAGTGCGGCATATTCAGCATTTGGCTGCTGGGCTGATTCTAAATAAGCGTCCACAATTTCTTGGTAAACCCGCGTCGGACGGGCAAATTGGCGATTTTCCAAGAAACTGCGGATGCCACCACTGGTAGCAACGCCGGTGCTGTAAAGGATGCGGTCGAGAACCGGAGTTTTGATCACCTGGGCAAAAAAGCTGCGCGTGTAGTCTTCCCCAAAGTCAGATAACCCAGCTGGGGTCGTGAGAATCAGGGATTTGAATAAATCCGGGCGAGCGATCGCGGCTCGGATAGTGAATGCTGCTGTCAGAGAAGACGCTACCACAGGCGTTGGCTCTTGGCAGGTCGCCTCAAGGAACTCAATGATCGTGGTGATATAGTCATCAATTTTGTAATTCCGTTCTGGATGCTCAGAGCGACCCCAGCCAATTAAGTCGGGTGCAAGAATTCGATACTCCGTCGCAAAGGCTGGGTAGACCTTTGACCATTCATAGGCAGAAGACCCACCTCCGAAGCCATGCAAAAACACGAGTGTTGGCAGTTCTTTAGGCACAGCAGCATCACTTTCCCACCAGGGCATCTCTTCGGCTGTGTAATAGACCATTCTTCCCAGTGAGGTCAATAGGGAGTGCTGTTTAAAACCATTTGGCTCAATCATGTCTAAACCTCGTCGTTGTTGCCATAATCGCTGATGGTGGTATAAGAGAACTTCTCACTCTTGGTTGATTCCTTTAATTGCCAGAGGGAACTCTAGTAAGGCACTCATTGTATTGAATTAAGCATCCCATCCCCTGCTGGGGGATGGGGAGTTTCTATTCATCAAAGTATTTTAGAAATAGGGAAGCTTTTACTCAAAAGGGACAAACTAAAATCAGTAATTTCGTAAAAACTTTTGTAGTCTCAATTGTCGGCTTTTCAAGCACAGAACATCATGGCGGCTCAAGAAGTAAAGGAGGATTAGGCGGAACTAGTTAAAGCCCTCCCGCTGTCATAAGTTGAGGAGACTAGATAATTACAAGGGTGTTCCTTAGATGAGAAATTTGTTATTCACGTAGAAACATAAAATTTTAACTCTTGCTACCTCAAGGTAGTTGATGGTTATCCGGTTTTTGAGAAAGTGCGTTCATTTAGTGTTATGGCAATGCAGTGTAGTCTCCAGTTAAATGAAGTCAGAGATTTTAAAGCCCTAGAATCGGCAATCAACTTTCTTGAGCCGGAAGCCCTGATTGCTTCTCCTTGTTGGGGTACAGCTGAGTGTGACTCTAATATACTCGTGATTAGACCTTCTAGCCTCTGCCTTAACCTGGAAGACTTGAAATGTTTTGAAGCTGTGGAGCATCAGTTTCAACACTATGGTATTACGTTTAAAAACGCGATCGCTCTACAGCCTTCAAATCCAGCCTATCCACCTCAAACTGGTACTAACGTACTAATGGCTGCCCCCAAAAGTGGCTGGCTGGAAGCAACATTCTCACAACCGATTTGTGAATTCTGCTGCTATGTCACCAGTTCCCAGCGAACGATTTTGTCCGCCTATGACCACCAAGATAAGCTCCTAATCCGCAAGTCGATGACAGGGCAAAATCTGGCGGGTTCTGATTCACAAATTCCTCCTAATGTCCAGATGAGGATCGAGGAGCCAAATATCTCTCGAATTAGTTTCTACGCCTTTGATGGTCAACTGACCGTAGCTGACTTAAGCTTTAGTTTTTAGCAGGTAAGCAGGTCGGTGGAAATAAACATTGTTGGTTTTAGTGATGGGGAATTAGGGATTAGGGACTCCCGAATCCTTTGCCAGTGCCCACTACCCAGTCTCTCGTCCCCTAAACCACCAGTTTTGTTTTATCACACCTAGCGGTTGAGTACTTGGAATATCATTGCGAGTTTTGAACCCCCAATGATATTCTCGCCTTATATCCCAGAGCTGTTAACCTTAGCGAAGCGAGGTCTAGCCGATGCGCTGGAATCTAAGGCCATTTCTATAAAGACTGGGTAGGTATTATTTATCGCAGTAGACAGGAAATCTTCGTGGCACAGGCGTCGTCTTGGTGGCAGCAACTCCTCAACCGGCTTCAAAGTTGGTTGCTTGTACTAGTCAAAAGTCGAGCATTTAAGCAGCTTTACCCGCACCGTTTTCAGGGCGCAGGAGGCTGGCTTTTAAGTCTAACGGGCATCGTAGCAATGCTCTTTTGGAATTGGAAGCTACTGCTAGCTACCAGTGCTGGTGTATTTGTGATGTTGCTGGTCTACTTGATGCAAGAGTGGGACTGGCAACTCTACTGGTCGAGTCTACGGCGATTTTTCAGTGGTTCCAATCGGCAGTTAACCCTAGCTGTTGGCAGCGGTGGCATTGCCACCCTCAGCACCTACATGGCGGTTTCCATCTGGGTTGAGTCCGATAGTGCCTGGATTGCTGGGGGTGCGATTCTACAAGGCTTTGGTACTCTGGTAACTCTTATCCTCCTGGTGTTCTTCAATTTCAGCCGCCAAACGAGTCGGGATGAAATTAATCGTGACCAGATGTTGCGTGACCTCACGGACGCTGAACCAGTCAAGCGCCTACTAGCAGTGCGGCAGTTGACACGTTGGGGAACAAACGACGGCTTGCAAGCGCCTGGGCGACGCATTGTTGTTGACTGCTTTCGCTTGATGTTGAGTCGAGAGCAAGAAGCTGTGATTCGGCATGCAATTCTCGATGGCCTTCAGGTGCTAGACAATAACCAGGTGTTAGGTAAAGGCGCTCAGCCATTCCAGACACCCATTGCTCTCAAGCGCTCTGCTGCCAAAGTTCATCGCCAGTCAAATATGTGAGGAGTGAGGGTTTTTGCAGTAGATCTAGACACCGGGGCGACCACGGGAGAATTGCGCCTACAGACTCCGGACTATTGACCTGACAGCTCAGCTTTCTCGACAGAGGCATCGTTAATTCCCAGCGTCAACTGCAAAGGCTTGCGAGACGGATAGGCTCTGGCAACCTGCCGATAAACATCGTAGTTGGTCGGTAGCGTCACCGTCTGCCCATCCTGTTGGTAGGTTAACTGGTATTTAATAGTCCGCAGCAGCTCTGGTTTGCTTGGCTGTTCCTGGGGTCGCTGCCGTTGTTCAACTTCATTGATGCTGGGTCGTGGTGGCAAAGCAGACCACCATAACCCTTTCTCGTCGGGTCCAATAACGGCATCTTTGGGTTTCTCGCCATTGCGGTTGAGCAGCGAATTTGAAGCGAACTCCTCAAAGCGAGGATTCTTATCATTGGCAGGGTTAATAGAATACTTGACCTGCCAAGTCAACGTTGTCTGTGCGGTTGCTTCATACTGGTCAGTAGTCACCGTACTACAGCTGGTAAGAGCTACTGTCACACAGGAGCCTACCAACATCGCCCAGAAGCGGCTTTGCTTAAAATTAAGACCGTTAAGATTCACCTGATTACAAAAAATTCGTATTTAACAACGACCCAATGCAGTTTGCTCCGCTTTATCCTATTTTGTACAAAATTCTTAAACCTTCCTTTCCGAGTTGTCTCTGGACAGGCTCGACAAATTCAAATGCGATCGCGCTCACGTTTGATGATGGTCCCCATCCCCAGTACACCCCAGAACTCTTGCAAGTGCTAGACCGCTACAACATCCCCGCTAGTTTTTTCTGGTTGGGCGCTTGCGTAGACCGAACACCAACGGTTGCCAGAGAGGTATACAAGCGGGGTCACTCGATTGGGTTGCATGGATATCACCATCATTCCTTTCCCTTCCTAACAGCGGATGCCCTAAAGCAGAGTTTGGAGAAGACTCAAGAGGCGATCTGCGCTGCGCTTGCGATCGCTACGTGTGACGCCCAAGCTTGTCAGCTTCACCCATCAAATATTCGCGATGTTCGCCCACCTAATGGTTTATTTACACCCCAAACCTTGAGTTTATTGCACCAGTGGAACTATCGACCAGTTATGTGGAGTGTTGTACCCGAAGACTGGGAACGCCCTGGGGTTTCGGTAGTTGTCCAGCGAGTCCTCAGGCAAGTTCACAATGGGTCGCTGATTGTCTTACATGATGGTTACTACGGCGGACAAGATGTCGCTGAGACGACAAATCAGTTAGTTCCTCAGCTGTTGCAGCGAGGTTATCACTTTGTTACCATCGACCAACTCTGGCAGCAGATTTAATGAAGGCGTCTTTTGGCGGGTCTCTTCTCCCCCACCATACGCCTAGTCACTGGTCACTGACCAACTGGTCACTGGATCAAAAGCCACTTAGCGTACCTATATAGCTTTCTTATCAGCCGGATAACCACATATTCAAATTTCTGTGTTAAAACAGATGTCTTACACATGTTTTACACATGTTTTACCAAAGTGAACCTTCTTCGACACATTACCCGCCTCTGGCTGTGGCTAGATGTTCCTCGTGCAGAAGGACTTGCCTAACCTAGTCAGAGAGCTGTCGGTGGAATAATAGAACGCCTGTACTAAAAAATCCAGGTGAGCCTATGAATTTTTCAGACGCTATGGGTGTCATCTATCTACTGAATTCATTAAAATGGCTGAGTATATTTCAGCTATTTATCTGGGGCAAGCCAGTTTGAAGTTAGAGTAAATTTAGGTAAAGATTAAACCTAATCGGAGACATCACTCAATTTCTTAACTTCAACAGGTATCCCAAACTGTAGAGCCAACTATCGCCACACCTTTGAGACTGAATCTGGAGTCAACTTTTAGACCCCATCTAGAACTGGCGATACATAGCTAACAGAAGAAACTTGGATAATGACGCCAATCACCGTACAAGGCAAATCAAGGAAGGAACTTTCTCATGGGTGCATTAATTCCACTGACATTAGTTTTGTGTAAAAAGAAAGCTTTTTGTAAGCTAACTTCCCGACCATAGGCTAGAGCTAAAAACCAGCGTGCAATTTTTGTAAATAAGGCTACAATCAAAAAGTCTCAAGAGAAGCCAGTATTAGCACTTACTGCATAACGCATTCGCTAATGGGTTGAATTTAGAGAAATAAATCTTATCTCCTTTCTCTGACTCAGCTATTAAATAAACCGTAGAATGCAAAGGAAAGTTAGCACTGGCTACGCTATCTTAAGTAGATTAACGAACACCATCTACTGGTCTTTAACTGAAGGAGCATGAGGAAAAAGGCATGACCCAGGCAAACGACGTACTCGCAACTATTACTGACCCCGAAAGCGAGTTTGAATTCTTGATCGAGGATGACGCGAACCGAGAGGAGCTGGTGGACGCTCAACCGGATGAGGAAGACGGTAAGCCTGGTAAGGTGCGCTCTACCCGTCGTCGAGCACAAACAAAAAAGAAGCACTATACAGAAGATTCAATTCGCCTCTACCTGCAAGAAATTGGAAGAATCCGTCTCTTGCGGGCAGATGAAGAAATTGAACTGGCTCGTAAAATTGCAGATTTGTTGGAATTAGAGCGGGTACGTGAGCGTTTATTTGATCAATTAGAGCGAGAACCACAAGACAGCGAATGGGCAACAGAGGTGAACATGGCTCTGCCAGCCTTTCGTCATCGTCTGTACTTAGGTCGGCGGGCAAAAGACAAAATGGTGCAGTCAAACCTGCGTCTGGTCGTTTCAATTGCCAAGAAATACATGAATCGGGGACTATCGTTCCAAGACCTGATTCAAGAAGGCTCTCTGGGTCTGATTCGTGCAGCAGAAAAGTTTGATCATGAAAAAGGTTATAAATTCTCCACTTACGCTACTTGGTGGATTCGGCAGGCAATAACAAGAGCGATCGCCGACCAATCCCGCACCATTCGCTTACCTGTTCACCTCTACGAAACAATCTCGCGGATCAAAAAAACCACCAAGATTCTTTCCCAAGAAATGGGTCGCAAGCCGACAGAAGAAGAAATTGCAGATCGCATGGAAATGACCATCGAGAAGCTGCGATTCATTGCCAAATCTGCCCAACTCCCAATCTCATTAGAAACGCCAATTGGTAAAGAAGAAGACTCCCGACTTGGAGACTTCATTGAAGCTGATGGCGAAACTCCAGAAGATCAAGTTTCAAAAAATCTTCTCCGGGAAGACCTCGAAAGCGTCCTTGACACACTCAGCCCCCGTGAACGTGACGTACTACGGTTGCGCTACGGGCTAGATGATGGACGTATGAAGACATTAGAAGAAATCGGTCAAATCTTCAACGTCACTCGCGAACGGATTCGGCAAATTGAAGCAAAAGCCCTCCGCAAGCTGCGCCATCCTAATCGCAACAGTATTCTCAAAGAATACATCCGCTAGATAGCTCTGTCGCTTTCTTACGGTTAGTGGTAGGGGTGACGCAGATGTCGCCCCTCTTTAGTTGAGAATAAACAATGAACGCTCAATAAAAACTTTATAGCTAACAAAAAGCTGGGGTTCTTACAGGAACACCCAGCTTAATGATTGAGATTGACAGAAATTGATTACCAAATTTGGGAACTACATTAGACCCCAGAAGTGCAATACACCTTGACCAGAAACGTATTCAGTAATGAGAGCGGCAATGAAGCCAATCATAGCGAGACGACCGTTCCAGTTTTCAGCTTGAGGTGTAAAGCCGAATTTTACATCGTTGCGATCTTCACCTTGCATAGTTCTTGCTCCGTTAGTGACGTTTTGTAAACCCGCTTGTAAATTAATGTAACTAATAATTGGCGAAACGGCAACGATCTGCTTTAAAAAGCTAGATAAATTCTGTTTAACGTTTGAGATGGGCAATTTACGAAAAGACCCACAGAGCTAAATTCTTGCAATTCTCAAGAGATGGGTATGTCTATCATCGCTTCTCAGCTACCAGCTCGACTGGACGATTACTACCACCAAATCAAGGCGGTCATTCTTAATCGTCAAAACCCAATTACAGGTCTATTACCAGCAAGTACCACAATTAATGCCCACGGCGACTATACCGATGCCTGGGTGCGTGACAATGTTTACAGCATTTTGGCGGTTTGGGGACTGGGCTTAGCTTACCGCAAGCTAGATGCCGACGGTGGGCGTACCTTTGAACTCGAACAGAGTGTTGTTAAGCTCATGCGTGGGCTGTTGTTCTGCATAATGCGGCAAGCTCACAAAGTAGAACGATTTAAAGAAACCCAATCTCTTTTGGACGCCCTCCACGCCAAGTACAATACCAGCACAGGCGACGTGGTAGTGGGCGATGCTGAATGGGGTCATTTGCAACTAGATGCCACCTCCCTATTTCTGCTGATGCTGGCTCAGATGACGGCGTCTGGGTTACACATCATCTATACGATTGACGAAGTCAATTTCGTCCAAAATCTTGTCTATTACATTGGTCGGGCGTATCGGACACCCGATTACGGAATCTGGGAGCGAGGCAATAAGGCAAATCACGGCAATCCTGAGCTAAACGCAAGTTCTGTCGGGATGGCAAAAGCGGCATTGGAAGCCATCAATGGGCTGGATTTATTCGGTGTGCGTGGCTCTCAAGCCTCTGTTATTCATGTCTTACCGGATGAGATTGCGCGATCGCGAATCACACTAGAATCCCTGCTGCCCCGCGAGTCTAGCTCCAAAGAAACCGATGCTGCCCTCTTGAGTGTTATTGGTTTTCCAGCCTTTGCTGTAGAAGATGCTAAAGCGATTGAACGCACAAAAAACGGCATCATCAAAAAGCTAGAGGGGCGATACGGTTGTAAACGCTTCTTGAGGGATGGGCATCAAACTGTATTAGAAGACACAAGCCGTCTGCACTATGAACCCTGGGAACTGCAAAAGTTTGAGCATATTGAGTGCGAGTGGCCTTTATTTTTCACTTACCTGGTGCTGGATGGATTGTTTCGGGGAAACACTGAGCAAGTCCAGGACTATCAGAAGCGTTTAGAAAGTTTGCTCGTCTGGAAAGATGGGATCGGGCTGCTACCGGAAGTGTATTACGTATCACATGAGAATATAGAAGCCGAGCGGCAGTCTCCCCATAGCCAGCCGCGTCTTCCTAACGAAAATGTCCCCCTAGTGTGGGCACAGAGTTTGTATTTTCTGGGTCAGCTGCTGAGTGAGGGGTTACTAGCACCTGGAGATATTGACCCCTTAGGGCGTCATTTGTGCGTGGGGCGTCACCAAGACCCAGTAGTACAAATTGCCCTACTGGCAGAGGATGAAGATTTACAAGCTCAACTGGCAGCTTACGGGATTGCCACCGAGACACCCAAACAGGTAGAGCCGGTGCAGGTGCGTCAGGCAACAGAGCTGTCTACAGTTTATGCCCAAATGGGGCGCAGTGACCCCTTAGATTTGACGGGACGCCCGGTGCGACGCCTGCGAAGTCTAACAACATCGAGGATTTTTCGCATAGGGCGAGAGACAATTGTCTTTTTGCCTGCATTTTTAGACCAGCAGCAGTTTTACCTGACCCTCGACTACCATTTTCTGGTGGATCAGATTAAAAGTGAACTCACCTATATTCAGCGCCACTGGGGTGAGTTGGGGCGTCCGACGATGACGCTGTTGTTGACTCATACGATGGTGGAAACGAGTAGTGAGGATGAAGCAAAACTGGGGACTGGGGACTGGGGACTGGGGACTGGGAATAGTTCTGAGTTCTCAGGAGTGAGTTCTGAGTTAGAATCTTCAACTCAAAACTCAAAACTCAAAACTCAAAACTCGTCTTCCCAATCTCTAAGCCCCTATTCCCCATCCCCCTTACTCCAGTTAATCCACGAATTGAAAGACGGTTTGTGTAATAGTGTTCGGGTGAAACTGGGGCGTCTCAATCAGTTGATGCTGACAGCAGGAACCGAGCGCATTGATTTTCTGCACGAGTTTGAATTTACGCAGTCCTCGGTTAAAGATGCGGCCCTCCGTTGCTACTACCTGACCAGCGATCCTGAGAAAAGTGGTCCATTAGGTCATACCCAGGAATTCCTGCTGGAGTGTGAAACCAACCTAAAGTTACTACTGGATAGTTTACGGGAATCGCAGAATCTCTACGAACAGATAGAGTTGTTACGTACCCTGAGGCGTTTGCGAGGGCTGGATTTTGATACGGGTTTTGGGGGACCGGGTGTACGGGTAACGGTAGCAGATTTGCTCAATGAAGTTTACATTAAAGCGGCTACTGAGTCGGGGTCTCCCTACTGGGCAGTGGTGCGACAAGCCGCTGGTTTGCTGAACAAGGTGGATATCAGTCTGTCGGATGCCGTGACCGATATCCTGGTGCGGGGTAAGCAGATTACTGTGGGTAAGGCTTACAGTGAAGCATCGCTGATTAAAAACCCGATGTCTCATCACGAAATTAGGGCAAAGATTGATGAGTTTTGTCGGGAGGATATACGCGATCGCGTCCTTACCCAAGAAATCCTCATTTACCTCGGCATTCTGATTAAGTCAGAACCCGGTTTACTGGATGGCTTGCTAACGCTGCGGGTTGGATATCTGATTCTCCTATTAACAAGTGAGCTGGCAGCTGAGTTAGGAGTTACTCAGGATGAAGCCTATGAACAGTTCATGGGTTTAAGCCCATTTGAGGTCAAGATGCGACTGCGCTCCTGTTTAGCTGGCTATGAGGGTCTAAACCAAAAGCTACGGCAGCAAGAATCTTTGCACGTCAAGCAGCTTGAGCAGGACATCAATTGGGTCATTGCTGGAAAGGATGAGACAGAGGAAGTACCCGCCACTGGAAGCTGGCAAAGGAAGCGACAGCTAGA
>DATNQP010000040.1:0-13425 GCA_036703965.1 Leptolyngbyaceae cyanobacterium | reverse complement strand
AGGCTTGTCCCGGCTGGGGGATAGTGAGAGACTGGGTCGTGGGACTATCTACTAATTGAGCTTGCCACCGAGAACCCTGGGCAACACCAGCAACACGACCATAGATAATCTGACCTTTGGTAATTTCAGGAGGCGTTGGGGCGCGATCGCGTGGCCCTGATAATTCACCTTGATCCAAGAGTTGCTGCCATTCTTCCAGGGTGGGGGAGCGTTCATTACCATCAGCATCAAGAGGTGCATACCGAGCAAGACTGGCAACGTATACCATCCCATTACTTCGCAACCGCATCAAGGTTGAGCGACCATTAATGGGTGGTTCCAACGTCCGTACAGGAATCGGTAGATTCAGCAACATTTGGCTTTGCTGAGGGGGAATCACCAACTGGGGAGGAAAATCGGCTTGGTGACGCCCCAGCAGGATATCACTCATCACACGACTACCGGGTCCAGCGTAAACTGCACCGGCGGGATTATCTACCACGGGCGGCAACTCGATAAACGGTGCATCTGGCTGACTCAGATAACTCGCGGTTTGCAAGATATCTACCGTCACTGGCTCTTGACTGGGATTGTAAACAATAATCCCTAGGTAGAGAGTACGTAAATCCTCTGGCGTGGCTGCTTTGGCAATGTGGTGAGCAAATATATCAAAGCGTCCCTGAAACAGAAAATTTAAGTGAGCAGCTGGGCTAGCTTTGCCATTAGGGGGAAAAGTAGACAGTAAAATACCCTCTTTCTGCACCAGTTCAGGACTATTGCTGTTGAATACCGGAACATCATCGAGTTTTCCGGGTATTGCACGCACTTGTTGCGGCTGCACTATTTCTATTTGGGGTGTCGGGGAAGGGGTTGGCGTCGGGGTAGCTTGAGCAAGGGTAAAAATCGGCAAAAACGGCAACATGGGGTGAGGGATTTTGGTTTAACCGGAAAAACACTAAGATACAACGAGAAGGGTAATTGACACTCCCCGCGAGTAGAGCGACGGGGATTCTTAAGAGTTCCACAGGCGAACTCGTAACGGCGTAGTCAATGCGCCTCTACTGACTCCACTGAGGTCAAGCCCCAATGTCATCGCTACTTTGGTAATGATGTTTGCAGCACCATTACAGTCTGCATTGATGTACCTGTTTTGAGCAGTGCGAAACAATCCTCGCTTGACCCTTTTTCCTGATGACTTCCAACCTTGGGGTTTTTCACCGTGCTTTGGTAGGGAGTCACCATCTACAAAACTGGCGGCTGAGGTATTAGCTTCTTCTGTCTCGATAAACTCAATCCCATACTGTTCGCACATTTGAGCAATACGGGTTTTGAGTTTTGCGGTAGGGATTTGCACGAACTTTTGGTTGTTCTTGCGTCCCATGTCAGAACCATCTTTTTGTCCTTGGTTCCAGCCAAAAACAATCCGACCAATTCCATGTTTTAAGCAATGATTAATGACCAATAGCGCCGCCTTGTTAACAGCATCCCTCATTTGCCGATTGCGCTTCTCGGTGATGCAAGCCAACTGCTTAGACCAGAAACCTTGAGCTTGCTTCTCTTTGAGAACAGATACCCGCTTGTTATACCACTGGTTAAGAGACTTTAGATGCTTACCGTCAACGATAAAACTTGTGCCAACATTGCTTACACAGGTCAGCCAGTTGTTTAAGCCGTGGTCAATCCCTAACACTCGCTTCTTGTTCAACTCTCTTTGTTGAAACCCAACGGGATAGACAAACTCACAGTAAAAGGTTCTATTTCTGGGTAGAACGCGAACCTCTTTGATTGACTGCCATTCCAAATTAGAAGGCATCGGCAGGTAGATTGCATCAATACCAAACCAAGCTTTTACTTGATTACCCAGTGGCAATCGAATGCCTTTGTCTGTAAGTTTCAGCCAGCGTTTAGGGTAAGACACGGTAAACATACCGCCAGACTTGCGATACTTGGGTGCTGACGGCTTTTGGTCAATTTGTCCCTTTTTCCAAAGCTTTAGCAATTCGCGAAACGACTTGAAGGCTTCTGCAACAGAATTGCCGGTCTGTTGAGCAGAAGACACATACATTGCCGTAAAGTGACGGTTTTTTGAACGTGCCATTTCCGAGCAGATTTCAGCCCGTCCAGCAATGCGATTAGTTTTGAAGTAGAGCTGACGAGCGTAATAAACAGAACAGTTGTAGACGTTGTTGGATTCTGTGCAGAGATACTCAAGAATTGCCTGAGTATCTCTATCAGGATGCAACATTATTTGTTGACATCCATAATGATTCAATGTTGTTTCCCCTATACTTATCGACATAGCTTTACTATAGCGATTAAACTAACCATTGTCGATATGTTTGCAGAAAACTACAAAAACTATATGCGTAAAGAGAGTTTTGAATACCGTCACTACAACCATTCTGTAGGTTTGGCAATTATCCACTTCGTCTGGTGTCCGAAGCGCAGGAAGAAGGTACTCATAGGGGAAGTTCGCGAACGACTCTATCAAATCTGGCAGGAGTTAGCCACCGAAAAAAAATGGAATATCAGGGCGCTAGAGATAGCCCCTGACCATATTCACTTGTTTGTTGAGGTGAATCCAACTGACCCTATTCACCTCGTTGCTAAAGCATTTAAGGGGCGAAGCTCTAACTATCTAAGAAAGGAGTTTCCAAACCTCAAAAAACTACCTAGCCTTTGGAGTAAGAGCTACTTCTTCAGTACGGCAGGCAACGTCAGTGCCGAGACTATTCAGAAGTACATCGAAGACCCGCATCATTGGTAGGACGTAGGCGACTAAAGTCGCTTTACGTCGCTTTTCCGCCTCGCTCTGAAGAAACGAGGCTACCAAGCTCCTAGAATTATATGTGTTTTCATTGTATCCCTGTTGTTCGATGTAGCTCTTGAGAACATCAATTAGCATAGACACCTCCACCTCGCGACAGCAGGTGGAGTGAGCTTCATGAGGCTTGTACCAGTTAGCAAACTGTCCACAACCAGACTTCGGTAAAGCCCAAGAATTAAGCCTTACCTCCTCAAAAGTACAGTCATTTCAAAGAGTTGCATAGTACCGCGCCTCTAGCGTTAGAGAGATTTCTACAGTTGAAGTATCAACTGTAGAGGATTGAAAAATGGAATTAACTCTAAGCCTTATAGCAATCGGCGGTTTCTGTGTTGTTGCTGCCATCCTCGAAGCCCTGATCGGGGATGAAGCATCATCTGAGCATAAGCGCAGGCAGAAGAAACGAAAGAGCGATCGCCTCAGGGAATGAGCAAACTCCCTCATTCCTTGCTATGTACAGCATTACTTGCCTGAGTAGCTTTTCTCGAATAAGTGCGCCTCTCGTCATGCGATCGCACCCAACACCTAACACTGAATCACGGAATGAACGGTCAATGAAGTCATGGACACCGACGATGGGAATCTATTTCCCGTGCAAAAGCACAATCCAGCCTCACTAACTCAAGAAGAAGTCGCTGACATTATGCAGCTAGCTGATGCCTATGGAATATCGGATATAGCGACAGCCAAACTACTGGTACGTTTTAGAGAGCGGAAAAAAGCCGCTTATGCCAACAGAAGTAGTTCACAGGAACAGTAGCCAGACAAAACCTCACCGAAAAACGAGCAGGGGGAGCATTTTGAAAATAATTTTCTCTCTTAACTATGATTACAAAAGGAGACCTTCCCTATCCCTCTGGTCGCTAAAACCGAACTAACGCCAGAGAGGGAAAAACAAGAGCGAGATTGCTTTTCACATGCACAGTTCAAAAAATAAGAGCTACCCTTTCAGCTATCAAGGCATTTACCCCTGCCCTGTCTGTCGCTTAAGTCACCTTAAAGCCATGTCCTTGATGGATGCGATGGCTTGTGACTCCTGCCGCCACATTTTTACTGCTGACTTGGACAGACAGATGCTCAAAATGGCTGACCGACACCCCTCCCTAACCTGGCACTGGAATGGCAGGAATTGGACAGCCGCTCACTTGGAGGGGGTTGAATGGGGGTGGACTTACTGGATTTTCGCCGCAGCATTTGTCATTCTACCGCCTACCTTTATAGGGCTGGCCGCTTACACTTTTCCTCCAACACCAGGTAGCACCTTGTCTTGGTTACCAGTCGTTTGGACTGGATTAGCTTTTGTATCGCATCT
This sequence comes from Leptolyngbyaceae cyanobacterium, assembly GCA_036703965.1. GTDB lineage: Bacteria > Cyanobacteriota > Cyanobacteriia > Cyanobacteriales > Coleofasciculaceae > DATNQP01. The sequence goes on along the minus strand of DATNQP010000040.1, from coordinate 9,310 downwards.
GGCAATTGTTGGCTGGTTGGTGATGGAGTTTTATCAATTTCCGCTTTGGACATACTTGAGAGTCAGGCGACAGCAACTCTTTGGTCATTGATTTTAGGCTACGACATCCGGATTTCTTAGCTCCTTTTTGGGCAACTCACAAAACCCTGTAGAGACGGTTTTAGGACTTACGCACTGAGGCAAACTGTAGTTGATTGTAATATATGATGTATTATAATCAACAGCCTTAGTTAGATTTTATGAATCTAATCAGTTTTCTCCTTCGTGCTTCCTGGCTTACAGTAGCGATCGCTGCCCTCACAGGCTCCTTAAGTGGAGCTTGTAGTGCTTTCCTAATCGCATTGATTAACAACGCCGTCAGCAGCAAGAATCCCTCCACCAGCCAATTACTCTGGGGCTTTATTGGGCTGGTAATCGTGACATTTTTGAGTAGCCTTCTCTCGCGAGTTTTGCTCGTCAGTCTGTCCCAAGAAGCTGTTTACAAGCTGCGGCTACGCTTAAGCGGTTTGATTCTCTCCTGTCCCTTGCGTCACCTGGAAGAACTAGGGGTTAACCGTCTTTTGGCAACATTGACGGATGATATACAGTCAATCTCTATCGCAGTTTTCAGCCTTCCCTTCCTTTGTATTGACATAGCGTTGCTCATAGGCTGCTTGGCTTATCTGGGCTGGCTTTCTTGGGCAGTACTTCTGGTAACGCTTGTCTTTTTAGCTGTGGCGATCGCGAGCGTTCAATTTCTATTAACTAAGGGCAATCGTCTGATGGCACTTGCTCGTGAGGAACAGGATAGGCTATTTAAGCACTTTCGCGCCATCACTGATGGGATTAAAGAACTTAAACTACACGCCCGTCGCCGCGAGGCTTTCCTGACAGAAGAACTCCAAGTCACTGCTGCATCTTCCCGTGATTACAGAGTCAACGCCTTGAAGATTTTTGCGATCGCCTCTAGTGTTGGAGAACTTCTCATTTTCATCATTCTTGGCTTACTGGTATTTGGTCTTCCCCAACTTGCAACGATTACTACCCCAGTTCTATCGGGATATGTCCTGACCCTTACTTATCTAACGCGACCTCTTCAGGGTATCTTGGAACTCCTACCAGGGCTGAGCCAAGCTAATGTTGCTTTACACAAGATTGATACTCTAGGTTTATCTTTAGCAAGTCATTCCGAAATTATCCCAGAGGATAAGCCTGACCCACAGCCATTCTCAAAAAGCCTAGAACTCATCCAAATTACTCATACTTACCGCAGAGATAATGAAGAAAGTAATTTTACTCTCGGTTCTATTAACTTAACTTTCCATCCCGGTGAACTGATTTTTCTGGTTGGGGGCAACGGCAGCGGCAAATCTACTCTAGCTAAACTCATCACAGGTTTATATATTCCTGAAGCCGGTGAAATTCGTCTGGATGGGGAACCAATTACTGACCAAAATCGAGAGGCATATCGCCAGCTTTTCACCACCGTATTTTCTGATTTCTATCTGTTTGAGCGAATCTTGGGCATCAGCCTAAATAACCTGGATACCCAGGCACAAGAATATCTAAGACAACTTCAGTTAGAGCATAAAGTTCAGGTCAAAGAAGGTGCCCTTTCAACCATAGACCTTTCGCAAGGACAGCGTAAGCGTCTCGCTCTCCTCACCGCTTACTTGGAAGATCGCCCAATTTACTTATTTGATGAGTGGGCATCCGACCAAGACCCTTTCTTTAGGGATATATTCTACAAGCAACTTTTACCCGAGCTAAAGCACAGAGGCAAAACCGTACTGGTGATTAGCCATGACGATCGCTATTTCTATCTGGCAGATCGAATAATCAAACTGGACTACGGTAAGTTGGCGTAGGAGCGAACGCTTTTCGGAAGAACGGGTAAGACAAGGGCAAAGCGCGATCGCGATTGGGATGCCACTCGCATGCAAGCACGAGGATAAGTTACTTAAGATTAAGTAAGGTAAAGATGTATATCAGAAATCAGAGTCAAAACTCATGGCACTATTCGGATTTGGTAAAAAGCTAGCCGTCCCCACTCCTGAGGAGGCATTGCCGGGACGGACAGAGTCTATGCCAGTACCAGCGCATCACTTTGTTAACGGCAATCCCTTGCAACCTCCTTATCCCGATGGGCTGGAAATGGCTATGTTTGGGATGGGATGCTTCTGGGGAGCAGAACGCAAATTTTGGCAGCAAGATGGAGTGTTCACCACCGCCGTGGGGTATGCCGCCGGGACAACGCCAAACCCCACTTATAAGGAAGTATGTACGGGCATGACCGGGCATAATGAAGTGGTTCTCGTGGTGTTCGACCCACAGGTGATTAGCTACGAAGCACTCTTGCAACTCTTCTGGGAAAGCCATAACCCTACCCAAGGTATGCGCCAGGGGAATGACGTTGGTACTCAGTACCGTTCGGGAATTTATGTGTATTCCCAGACCCAAAAGCAGTTAGCTGAAACCTCGCGAGACAGGTATCAGCAAGCCCTGAAGGCAGCAGGTTATGGGGCTATCACTACTGAAATCATTGATGCTCCTGAGTTCTACTACGCAGAGACCTATCATCAGCAGTACCTTGCCAAAAACCCTAATGGGTATTGTGGTCTAGGGGGTACAAAAGTTTGTTTCCCTGATGCCCCGAAAAGCATCCCTATTGGGTAGATAGCTCACAGTGTCCTAGAAATCCGGGGTTATACAAACTAAGCCTGCCTCCGCAGCCAAGTTTATTCAGTCCGCGCTGGCGGACGTGGTTTCTGAGGAAGAATTTTAATTCGGGCAGAGAGGCAATAAGAGTTCTTTCTCCCCTCTCCCACGCTTGGGAGAGGGGTTGGGGGTGAGGGAGAAATTACGGCTTTCAACCCGATTAGATAGGATGCCTCAGCCGCGATAGGCTTTGAGTGTTACACGCCAACTAATTCACGTACTTCTGCACCAGCGAGTTGTTGCGCGATCGCCATTCTTGCTTGCAACTTAGCCACGCTAAACTGGTTACGCAGATATTCCAGGTGAGCGATCGCACTGCCTTTTTCAGACATCAATCGCATCAAGGTATTCTGCGCCGTTTGGTATTCTTGGTCAACGCAGAGCAATTCAAAACGACGCGCTCGACGCTGATTGTCATTCTTCAAACCTTGCTCAAACGCCGCTACTCGGTCGGCATTGCCTTCTAAACGGGCGATGTGCTGCCCAACGGCGGCAATTTGAGAGTCTAATTCATTAACAACTTGTGCCGCTTGTGCGATCGCGGCAGGGTACTGACTCATTTTCATGTCTATCTTAGACTTCTTGTAGAAATAGGGAACAGGGGACAGGGAGTAGGGACTAGGGACTAGGAATGCAAGAATCAAATTGGATTTCCCAATCCCCAATCCCTACTCCCCAGTCCCAAGGCGACAAATCTTAACTTGCAACTTAAATGCACATCAGCTTACGCAACTAATTCTGGTCGTTGTGGATTGACAGCAACAGCTGGTATATCTACGGGACTCTTCTGAGTTTGCGGGGTTGGCGCTTTCTCTAAAACTTTGACTTCAATGTTAACCGCCACCAGATAAGAACCCGTCTCGTCTCCCACCGCTTCAGCAATCAAACTGGCAAAATCTGGGCGTACTGCGGTGATTGGGTCACGTAATATGAACTGCTCCCAGTCGTACTCGGCATTGGGATTGATGCTGAGGATGTAGTGCTTCGTCATGGGGTAAAACCTTGTATTTTCGAGGGGTTCAGGCGTCAACCAACCGTCAGTTCCTACCTCTCTATTATAGTACTTATGTACTGCTTTTGGTGGGAATTCCTTGACCATCCGGTGAGGCCTTCATCGGTAGAGAGTTATTAAACCAGACCTCCTGCTGCGGCACCGGAATCGAAATCCCTGCATCGTCTAAGACCACCTTCAGGCGTCGGCGGAACTCGCGGGCAACGCGCCATTGCTTCAAAGGTTGAGTTTTAATCCATACCCGAATAATCACACCCCGACTACCAAAGTCATCTACCCCTAAAACTTCGGGTTTATCCAGGATTTCCTCTCGCCATAGCTCATCGTGACTCATTTCCTGGGCAACACAGTTAATCAACTCCAGTGATTCGTCCACATCAGCGTGGTAAGCGACAGGAATATTTAAGTCTGCCCGTGACCAATTACTCGAAAGGTTGGCGACTATCTTAATTTCACTATTGGGAATCGTGATCAATCGCCCCTCAGAATCGCGTAATTGAGTAATCCGTAGATTCATGGTTTCCACAAGACCACTCACTTTATCTACCGCAATTACATCACCGAGGGCATACTGATCTTCCAGAATGATGAAAAAGCCGTTGATGGCATCTTTAATCAAGTTCTGAGAAGCCAAAGACACAGCCACACCAATTAGACCCGCACCCGCCAGCAAAGGTCCAATATTCACACCTATCGCCGAGAGGGTTACTAAGGCTCCAACTCCAATCCAGGCAACGGTAACAATCCCTTTTGTAACACCAGAAATCGTTGAAACCCTCAATTGCACACGCCGGTTGCCTTCTGGCGTCAGTAAGTAGTTCCTGGCAAGGGCGGCAGCAAACCGGTCAATCAGGGCATAGCACAGACGAATCAGCACATAGGTTCCCAAGCTAATCATTCCCACTCGCAAAGGAATTCGTAGACTAGCAATCATCAAGACCTGTATCATCCGGGTGTAAGGAAACAGACCCAAGATAAAAAGGGTTCCTCCTGCCAAAATTCCAGCTTGAGTCAGCTGGAACAGTCGATGCTGAACTTCTTTAACATTCCACTGTTGTTGTTGAGTCAGCTGAGTTGATATCTGCTCAAGGGGAGATGAATCGGTGTGGGCTAACTGATCTTTTGACCGCTTTGACCGACGTTCCCAGCGGTAGATTGCTAAGCTGGCTACGAGCATAAACACACCCGTGCCAGTGGCTATTCCCGCTTGCTGGGAAAGAAACTGCGGTTGTCGCTCTTGCTTAGCCCGTGTTAGTCCTTCTTCCAACTGTTCAATCAGCTCGTCGGCTCTAGTATCAAGATCAACTCCTTTAAGATCAGCATCTGGAGCTGTAACGCTCAGGAGCCGAACTTCCTTGTCGGCTGCTGAGATATAGATATTCGGTAACTTCTCTTCTTTTTGTTTGCGAATTTTTAAGTTTGAGCTGTCGTTGTTGAAGTAGATGCGGCTGATATCGTTCAAGCGCTGCTCAATACCTGTAATTCGGTTCGGTAAATCAGATTTTTGGTCAGCGATTTTGAACAGACAGCGACCATCGAGGCGGATGCAACCGGAAACGACTTGATCGTCTGAATTTTGATTCAGTAGGTTAGGGGTTGGTAGGTTCAGATCGGGTAAAAGTGGCAACTGAGCCTGGACAGGAGACACAATCGAGCTTGCCAGAAAGATGGCTCCAGCTTGAAGCGTTAGTGAAGTGGCTCCATTAGGAGAGCGGGATGCGATCGCGCGGAGCGCACCAGCGAAGCTAATCGCATCCCAGGAGTTAGCTATCCCGGAAATCGATCTCAAGTGAATCGTCCAAGATTTTGCTCGCATTTTCAACACCTCCAGTAGAGCAGTATCCTGTTAACGTCTGCCAATGCCAAACGTACCTATAAAAAGCGTTTAAATACCTATGTCTAGGGGTAGAGAAAAACCCAAGATGAGGGATTAGCGATCAGGGACTCCCGAAGCTTTATAGCAAAAGGCATAGGGCATAGGGCAGCACTTCGACACGCTCAGTGACCTGGCAGAAGGGATGCATATTGAGGGGTTAAGGTTTCAGTATTTGGCGAGAGTCAAGAGTTGCCTTGGCGACTGCTATACCCAATCCCCAGTCCCCAGTCCCCAGTCCCCAGTCCCCAAAACGACCTTCAGTTGATTCATCAAGACCAAAGCTTAAAAAAACTTGATTGTGCAATCACTCGATTAAGTGAGCTTAAATACGATCGCTCCTTTGAACAGCCCGATTTTCCTGAACGTAGCCGCCGCAACGATTAAGGTTAGTAGTGATAAGGTTTAATCTAGTTGAACGTTTGTTGAAAAACGAAACTCATGACTGCAATTTCCACTCAGCCCAAGCACGAAGTTAAAGACCTTTCACTCGCTCCCCAGGGACATCAACGCATCGAATGGGCAGGGCGGGAAATGCCGGTTCTGCGGCAAATACGCGATCGCTTTGCCCAGGAAAAGCCATTTGCAGGGATTCGGTTAGTCGCCTGCTGCCATGTCACTACCGAAACAGCTCACTTAGCGATCGCTCTTAAAGCTGGTGGTGCGGATGCTGTCCTGATTGCCAGCAACCCCCTTTCTACCCAGGATGATGTCGCCGCTTGCCTGGTTTCTGATTATGGCATTCCCGTCTATGCCTATAAAGGGGAAGACGCTGCAACCTACAATCGGCACGTTGAAATTGCCCTCGATCACCGCCCCAACATCATCATTGATGATGGAAGCGATGTTGTTGCCAATTTGGTACAGCACCGCCAAAACCAAATTTCCGATCTCATTGGCACCACCGAAGAAACCACCACAGGCATTGTTCGTCTTCGTGCCATGTTCAAAGACGGGGTTTTGACCTTCCCCGCCGTGAACGTCAACGATGCCGACACCAAGCACTTCTTTGACAACCGCTATGGTACAGGTCAATCCACCCTCGATGGCATCATCCGGGCGACCAATGTGCTACTTGCAGGTAAAACCATTGTTGTCGCCGGTTATGGCTGGTGTGGCAAAGGCGTTGCTCTGCGGGCGCGTGGATTGGGTTCTAATGTGATTGTCACAGAAATTGACCCAACAAGAGCGATCGAAGCAGTCATGGACGGCTTCCGGGTGCTGCCGATGGATGAAGCTGCTCCTCAAGGTGACTTATTTATCACCGTCACCGGCAACAAGCACGTCATCCGCACCGAACATTTCGACGTGATGAAAGACGGAGCAATGGTTTGTAACTCTGGTCACTTCGATATCGAAATTGACCTCAAATCGCTGGGTGCCAAAGCAACCGAAGTCAAAGATGTGCGGAACTTCACCCAGCAGTACCAACTCCCCAGCGGCAAATCCATCATTGTCCTAGGCGAAGGGCGTTTGATTAACTTGGCGGCAGCGGAAGGACACCCCAGCGCTGTAATGGATATGAGCTTTGCTAACCAGGCTTTGGCTTGCGAGTACCTAGTCAAGAACAAGGGTAAGCTGGAACCCGGTATCCACTCCATCCCGGTTGAGCTAGATAAAGAAATTGCGCGGCTGAAGTTGCAGGCGATGGGAATCAAGATTGATACCCTAACCCCAGAGCAAACTGAGTACATCAACTCTTGGACTTCCGGAACCTAGATAAGTTAGGGTGGGCAATGCCCACCCTTCTTTGTTTAACCAAGAGGTTTACTCGTCATGAGTCGGCAAAAGTTTTCACCATCTGGGGGAATATCGAAAAATACTTTAATTGGCTGGCTTGGGACTTTCTATAAGTGCTAATTCAGGCATTTGCAGTACTCAAATTTTTCTAAGAAGTTTTATGGCTAGACTCTCTCTAGAACTACAACGCTATTTTTTTGAGGAAGAACGCCCTCAAAAGGTAACTTTGACTGAAGTTTTACAACTAGCAGGGGAGCGAATTTTTGGTTTTTTGTTCGTTATCCTTGCCCTACCTTCTGCTTTACCAGTTCCTGCTCCTGGTTACTCTACCCCGTTTGGCTTGGTGCTTTTTCTATTAGCGGTGCAGTTGATTGCTGGTGCTAAACTCCCCTGGTTACCCCAGAGGATTAGTAGTCAGCCGATTGAAATCAAGCAAGTGCAAGGGGTTGTGAAGGCGGGGCTACCTTGGTTGCGGCGAATCGAGATGCTATCGCGTCCTCGTCTGAGTTATATTTGCACTAGTTTGCCGGGACGTGTGACGATTGGGATTGCGATCGCCTTGATGGGCATTTCGATGATGATTCCCATTCCGGGTACAAATACTCTACCTGCTATGGGTATTTTTGTCACAGGCTTTGGGTTAATGGAAGATGACGGTGCAATCAGTTTGGGGGGTTTAGTCCTTTGTTTGATGGGAGGTATTCTGAGCGCCTCAATTCTGATTGCTCTGTTCGTGGGTGGCACTAGTCTACTGGATCTGATTAAAGGCTGGCTGCGTTAAAAGTATTTGAGTTTTGACTTTAAATAACTCTCCCCTAATATTGAGTACTCACGTATGCAGGAATGGATAATTAGCACCATGACTTCCCTCGGTTACGTGGGAATTGGGCTGCTGATGTTTGCAGAAAATTTATTCCCTCCTATCCCCTCGGAATTAATCATGCCGTTGGCAGGATTTACGGTGGCACAGGGCAAGATGAACTTTACGCTTGCCGTTTTGGCCGGAGTAATCGGCACTATCCTGGGGGCGTTTCCTTGGTACTACGCCGGTAAACTCATGGGTGAGGAGCGCTTGAAGCATTTAGCTGACAAGTACGGCAAGTGGATTACAGTATCAAGCCAGGATATTGATAAGGCAACGCGATGGTTTAATCGATACGGCAACAAAGCTGTATTATTCTGCCGCCTCGTACCGGGAGTTCGTACCTTAATCTCGCTCCCAGCAGGACTCAGCAATATGCCTTTGGCACCTTTTGTGATTTACTCAACACTCGGCACTACCGCATGGGTAATGTTTCTAACGTTCTTAGGGTACATGCTGGGGGATAACTATGAACTGGTGGACGAGTACCTGGGTCCCGTTTCTAAAATCGTACTGGTTTTCCTGATTGTTGCGTTTATTGCTTGGGTTGTGATTAAAAAGCAAAAGGAGAAAGGCAGAAGGCGCAACTGAAGAAGAAGAGTTTGGTTATTCACTCAGAATTAAAGAGGTAAGAAAGTTGCATTTAGATTTGCCACAACTGGATTACCCAAGGGGTATCAGTGCAGCTGAGTTCTCGCCTAAATCAAAACCGCAAGTTCATCACTACTGAACCTTTAAGTAAAAGTGGTGAAGCGGGTGAGCAGAAGGTTTGGGATGCCATTCGAGAGGCTTTTGCCGATCGCGAATGTCTTGGCTACTGGCGCTATCCAATCTTTTCTAAAGTGGGAAAGTCCCGCAAAGAACCTGATATTCTGATTGCTGACGCTCAGTTGGGTTTAATTATCATTGAAATCAAGTCAGTGACGATTGACCAGATTGTGGCGATCGCAGGTCATCGCTGGGAGTTCCAAAACTACTACACCACTAACAGCAACCCTTACGAGCAAGCCGAAAATCAGCTATTTGCATTGCTGGGATATTGCGATCGCGAACCCTCCCTCCGCCGCAAAGTTAGTGGTCGTGCCCTAGTTTGCCTACCGCTAATTACCGAAGACCAATGGTATCA
>DATNQP010000039.1:0-4863 GCA_036703965.1 Leptolyngbyaceae cyanobacterium | reverse complement strand
CGAGACTCCACCGCTCGTACTGTACGATGGATGAGGTCTCGCAGGTTGAAGGGCTGCTGTTCTAGTGGCGCTACACCCGCTTCTAGCCTTCCCAGATCCAGCAAATCCTTAATTAGCACCGAGAGGCGCGTTGTCTCGTCTAGCGCCGTCCGGATGAAGCGACTTCGTAGTTCCGGTTCCTCATCAGCTCCACTTTCCAGTGCTTCCAGAGTAACGTGGACATTACTGACGGGAGTACGCAGCTCATGAGAGACATTAGCCAGGAATGCCCGTCGCTCTTTATCAAGTGAAGCTAAGCGTTGACTCATTCGGTTCAACTCAATCGCTAGCTGACCTAGCTCATCGTTTTGACGGATGTTCAGCTTTTCACCTAAATGACCCCTGCCCACCTGCATAGCAAAGTTTCGCATCGCTTGGATCGGTCTTGCCATATTGCGGGCAAGCCGTTCGCTAATGACGGCACACAGCGTTAGTGTCAGCATCAGCGTTCCTAAAACCGTAAGAATGACTCTGAGAAACTGACGCTGGAACTGTTTGAGGGTTATCGACATCCGCAGGACACCAAGAAGGCGACCATTGCGAAATATCGGTTTGGCAGCGTACAGCCTGTCTTCGTTTGATAGAACCCCTTTTGCTACTCCTTGCGCTGGCTTATTTTGAAGTGCTTCCCTCATCCCAGGAACATTAAGCCAGTCAGGTACTTGTTGATCTAGATCAGGAGCGGAAGTGAATAGCAGGCGACCATCGGGCGTAAAGACGCGCAGAGTGACTGATTCCTGTCTACCGTAGCGCTGCACTAGCAGTTCCACCCGCCGTAGCTCATCTTCCTCCAATGCATCAGCTACACTCTCGCTGAGGGCAGTAGTCCAGGCATCTAAATCAGCCTGCCGTGTCTTCATGAAATAGCCATAGAAAGACCAGAGGATATAGCTTGCTAGCAGCGATGTGCCTAGCGCGGTGAGGGCTAGATAGGTAACTAACAGTTTTCGGTAAATTGAATTCCAGGGGATGCGAATTGGGAACCAACTCCTGAGTACTTCAGCATCTACTGGGAGTAACCTGGCTCTTCTCAATTCGTCAGTGCTTTCGGACATCAAAGAACTTTTATCCGCACCTGCTCCGTTTTTCATCTTATTAAGGGTTTTGACCAGCAGCGCGACTGCGTAGGACAGCTTTTATCCGTGCCAGCAGTTCACGAGTGTTGAAGGGTTTGGTGATGTAGTCATCTGCACCCGCTTCTAACCCCCAAACTTTGTCAATGTCCTGGTCTTTGGCTGTCAGCATCAAGATCGGGACTTTAGAAAACGCCCGGATGCGCCAGCACAGTTCCATGCCATCTATCCCCGGTAGCATCAGGTCTAAAATAATCACGTCTGGAACCTGCTTGTGGAACAGTTTAAGTGCAGTATGTCCATCCGCCGCTGTTGTCACCTGATAGCCTTCTTTGATTAGCGCATAGCTGAGACTGGCTCGCAATGCCTCTTCATCATCTATTAGTAAGACTTGTGTCATGGTGTTTTTACATCTTTCTTAAGGGGAGTATAGCAAACCTCGTTTCGTAGGTAAAATCCGAAAAATTTACTGATTTAATTATGTGAAATCAGCGTGTGTTCTTTGTTCTACTGAGATGTAAATAATTTATTATCCTTAATAAAAAATATCTATCTATAGATGGTCAAAGTTGATAATTTTTATGATAAGAGGCTAGTTTTCTATGTCTATTGATGGGTTGTCAACGTAATGAGATTAACCCATTGATAGAGATTAAATATGGTAATTTATGTAGATGATTAAGCCGGAAATTTGAAAGCATTGAGAACTATGTCGTGCAATCAACAAAGGAGTGCAATATGAAACAGCAACTGACCGAGATCGCTATGGTAGGAGCGCTGATGGGTACTTATCCTTGCGCCGATTACCTCTGTAGTAGCAGGGCAAGCGAGTAAAAAGCTTCTTGTAGCAGAAAGACCCACCAGTAACGCTCTCCAGAAGCTTCCCGTTACCGGCACCTTATCGGATGGGACCGCGCTATCGGGGGGTAATCTGACAATCACTAAGTTTGGCTACGATCAGACAAACAAAAAGCTTCTTGTGAGCGGTGTACTCACTTATGGCTCCCAATCAACCGGCGGCGAAGCCACTACGCTTACTCAAACATTCACCGATGTCCCCACCACCTTAACGAAAAGTAGTGGTCAACAGAAGCAAGTGGGGACTTGTGACATCCTCTTCCTCAACCTCGGTCCTATTTTTCTTGATGTGCTTGGTCTGACTGTCGCTCTGTCAGAGATTACGCTGGACATTAACGCTGTTGAGGGTCCTGGAAACCTGTTGGGCAACTTGCTGTGCGCCCTCGTGAACCTGCTCAATGGTGGACCACTGGCTGCGATTCTCCAACTAATCAACCAAATCAATGCCATTCTCAGCAGCTTATAGCTGCAAAAAAGCCTGTTTCCTCTCAACGCCTGAATAAAAAATTTTATTCTAGGATGTCATAGCAAGCGGTTCACGGGTGAGTGATCGTGAACCGCTTGCTATCAGCTGAGGATTCATTGCTTTTTTATAGAGGTTTAATGAGTGGTTTTATCCGCACTACCACCAACGAATTCAGTTTTTATCAGTTCTAATGATTGGCTAAGTTTAACCTACAGACTGACTTTGGCACTCCTGGTTGGAGGAGTGATTGGCTGGAATCGCCAAGCAGCGGGTAAGCCAGCTGGATTGAGGACTCACATGCTTGTTAGCTTGGGTGCGGCTCTATTTGTGTTGATTCCCTTGCTAGCCGGTAGTTCTACATCTGTCGATAGTCTCAGCCGAGCTATTCAGGGTATAGCCACAGGGGTTGGATTTTTAGGTGCTGGAGAGATTGTGCACCAGTCTGTTAAGGAATCTAGCAAGCCCAGCGTTAAAGGATTGACCTCTGCTGCCACCATCTGGGTGACAGCTGCATTGGGAATGATAGCTGGGTGTGGTTTCTGGCAGCTGGGTTTGCTCAGTACACTGATGGCGTTATTAATTCTGAGTGTCGCCAAGAAGGTAGAACGGGTGGTTTTTCATAGAGAGGAGTGAGGGAAGGTTCTTCAAGAAGAATGGAAGAGAATTTCCATCTCACTGTTACCTCTTAACCTGTCACAATCAATTTAGTTTCAGGACTTCCTGAGAAAAGTTAGATGCATCCCTTGATTCGCGATCGCATATTGACGGATTCATCCAAAAAGCGATCGCCCTCAAAGTGGAAAAAGATATTTCCTCACTTCATAGAGGCTCAAAATTGTCTTTATTGTGTGACAGGTTGTAACATAGAATGCACAGCACTGACAATTACTTCTATAATCACTATTCCGGGCGTCAGACGTTAAATTTGTTGATATGAGTAAAGATAATGAAAGTTACAAAGTTGTTGCTGATAACCGACAAGTCCGTTTTCGCTACGAAATTTTAGAGACTTATGAGGCAGGGATTGAGTTAAAGGGGACAGAGGTTAAGTCAATTCGAGAGGGCAAGGTCAATTTGCGAGATGGCTATGCCCTGATTCGTAATGGTGAAGCCTTGCTGCTGAATGTGCATATCTCTCCCTACCAAAGCAGTAGCGATTATTTCAATCATGACCCGCGCCGCACACGCCGATTGCTGCTACACCGCCAGGAAATCCGCAAGCTCATTGGCAAGGTGGAACAGGAGGGTTTAACGCTTGTGCCTTTGAAGATGTACCTCAAGCGGGGCTTTGTCAAAATTACCATTGCTCTGGGTAAAGGGAAAAAGCTCCATGATAAGCGGGAAACTCTGAAGCAGCGTCAGGATAAGCGAGAGATGGAAAGGGCGATCAAACGCTATTGATATCGCCATCCAGATCATCAGTCAACTTGATGATTGGATTCAAGTCTAATGCGATCTGCGCTTTGCTGCTTACGCACCATGCTAGGCTAACGCCGAGCTTATCGCCTCCATCGGTTCTTCCCCACAGTCCTGGTCGAATTTTCTCTAGCCTAGCTCTTGATTAAATTTGTTGAGATAGTGAACTGGAGTGGTTAACTAAAGCGATCGCTCTCATGTAAGGAGGCACCACGGATGACTGGAGTCCTGAACCCAACTGAAAACTTCCCCTAGTGGTGCAGTTGCAACCTGTAGTGGAAATGACGGATGAGCAGTTCTACGAATTCTCTCAAATTAATCGGGACTTACGCATCGAACCCAATGCTAAGGGAGAACTGCTGATTAGGCCGATGATGACGCTCGCTCCTTCCACAACCTACCTTCCTGCATTACAGAATCCAAGCAAGCGCCCCTGCCAAAATTACCGAGCGCCTCTCTACCATACTGGCGTCAAATATTTGGGAAAATTGCGAGCAGCACTTGCTCCAATTCTTCATTTAACAAGCGAATGTAACGACTTGTTTGATGTTAGCTTATCTTCACAGTACAACCTTGGATGCTTTATTTTACCACTTGAAAGTTGACTTCATCAGAGTAAACTTTTCCTCTCCAGACATCCAGTCCAAACTCTTCGCCCGACTGATTTTTGTAAATTCCTCTCAATGTGTAAGTTCCCTCTGTCAGTCCTTTGTAAACATGAATCTGGATATCCCGCAGAGTAAAGGAAACTTTTTCGTTTGAGCCAAGACGTACAAAATCAGTCTTATTCAAGGATATTGGCGGCTCCGATGGTAACCATTTCAACGTCGTTTTACCCGATTGCTCTTTAATTTCCAAATAGACATCAGGGCCAGGAAAAGCAAACCGATTTTGTACTAGAAGAGGAGTTGGGGAAGTATTTTGCAGAATCCCTTCGACGTGAATTGATTCTCCTTGACGATAGACTTGTTTTTCCAGTTCTATAAAGAGAACCAATGAACCCTTGCTCGT
>DATNQP010000038.1:0-9691 GCA_036703965.1 Leptolyngbyaceae cyanobacterium | reverse complement strand
TTTGGATGGCCTGATAAGCCCAGAAGTTACTCCTGACATCAACAAAATTTGAGGCAGGCCGTTCAGGTGCTGGAGCAAAGGCTTTGCTAATGATGGCTGCAAACTGGGCGCGGGTCACTGGTTCACTGGGGCGAAAAGTGCGATCGTTGAAACCAGCAATAATTTCTTTAGCCGCCAAGGCTTGGATGTAGGCTTGCGCCCAGTGTCCCTGGATGTCGGAAAACCCAGTTCCTACTGTCGCGGCAACAAAGTCCACGGCACCCCGAATGCGTTTTTGATCGATATCATTACCAACAGCAACTATGGTGTTGCTACGAGTCGTATTGTTCAGGTCGTAGCTGCCGTTATTGCGAATCCGATTTTCACCTTGACTGTCTGCGGTGCCTAGATTCGGTTTAGCATCACCAGTCACCACAACACCATTGCGCTGATTGTTCTCAATTACATTTTTGCGTAGCACTGGAGCTGCTGTACCGCTGACCACAATCCCATCAACGTTTTGGGCAATACGGTTTTCTGCAATCAAGGGAGAGGCGCTTTCAGTAATGGAAATGCCAGTACCCGTTTGCTGAAACACGTTGTTGCGAATCTCTCCTGTAGATTGACGGGCAACGGAAATACCATTCCCTTCGTTGTTGGTGAAGAGGTTGTCTTCAATCTTGGGATTACCCGTCCCGCTAATGAAAATCCCCTCCCGCTTGCTGTTGGAAAAGGTGTTGTTCCTGAGTGTGGCATTAGTGGATTCGATCCACACTCCTGTGCCGCGAGTATTCGGGTTAGTGATGGTGATTCCAGTAATTTCGCTGTCTTTTTCAGCTCTAATGGTCACGTTCTGACCCGCCGACGTAGGACTAGCATAGGAACCGCCGCCGATAATTCCTACCCTCTGACCTTGTGTGGATGAATCACCGCGCAGAGTGACACCTTGTTTGACGACGAGGGGAAAGACTTCGCCAGTTTGGTTCGTATAACTACCAGGGGCAAGCTGAACGACTGTGCCTGATGAGGCTTGCTGGAGAGCGTAGGTGATGGTGCGAACGGGTGCGGCTTCGCTAGTTCCAGCCCCAGCGCTATCTGTGCCACTGATGGGATTGACGTAAATGATTTTCGCCTCAACTGGCGTTTGTGCCATCTGTGCCGCGGGCGCTGAGTTTGACCTGGCAGGGAGCGTCGTAGTGCCGCCCCCCAATAGCAACAGGGCAGTTAGTAAGGATGCCTGGATGGATATTTTACTGGCTGCTTGTTTAGTAGAACTCACACTGGGTCGAAAAGAAGAACTATGATAAAAACCCTGTTGTTTCATACATTCTCCTCAGCAAAAATGTAATGGTACAGCTCACTGGGGTCAGGTTCGGGACTTGACTCAGCAAACTGAACCGCGTCCTCGATGACACCCTGGATTTTTAGCTCAATTGCTTTAAGCTCTTCTTGGTCTGCTAGATTTTGCTCTGTGAGGTAGGCGGCAAGCCTTTTGATCGGGTCGCGAGTGAACCAGAATTCTTTCTCTTCTTTGGAGCGGAGTTCGTCGGGGTCAGCCAGAGAGTGACCTCGGAAGCGGTAGGTGAGGGCTTCAATGAGGGTTGGGCCTTCTCCAGCACGCGCCCGTTCAATTGCTTCTTGGGCAACGGCTCGTACTGCTAGAACGTCCATGCCATCGACTTCGACCCCGGCCATCCCAAATGCACTGGCTTTTTTGTAAATCTCCGGCTGAGACGTTGCCCGTTCGTGAGCCATCCCGATCGCCCACTTGTTATTTTCTACAACATACAGAACAGGTAGTTTCCAAAGCGCTGCCATATTTAGGCATTCAAAAAACTGACCATTATTGCAGGCACCATCTCCAAAAAAGCAGGCTGTCACTTGATCGGAACTGCTGTCTCCTAAGGCATCTCGACGATACTTACTGGCGAAAGCAGTACCTGTGGCAACAGGAATCCCCTCAGCAACAAAGGCATAACCCCCAAGGAGATGATGTTCTGCTGAGAACATATGCATCGAACCGCCACGTCCTTTACTACAGCCAGTCGCTTTGCCAAACAATTCTGCCATCACCTCCCGCGCCGGAACTCCTGCGCTCAAAGCATGAACGTGATCGCGATAGGTGCTGCAAACATAATCGTCGTCTTGACGCATCGCTTTGATAACGCCGGTTGAAACAGCTTCTTGACCGTTATAGAGGTGGACAAAACCAAACATTTTTCCCCGATAGTACATCTCAGCGCACTTGTCTTCAAAAAAGCGCCCCAGCACCATATCTTCATACAGGCGCAATCCTTCTTCTTTGGTGATTGTGCCGGTAGCAACTTTAAAGTCCGGTAAAGTTCGTTCCTGAACCATTGGTTTGTAGTATCCTTGCAACAACACTAAAATTGATTTTCTTTCTCTGCTTGTTCAGCTTTTTTCCCAAAACTGAAGTAAAGTTGAGCAAAACTGACTTGAGCCAAAATAGCACCGTCGGTTTAAAATCAAACTGTCTCATTCAGGGAGATGCTTGGTGGCGTTGCTAGAATTACTATTATCTTTAGCAACTTGACCCAAGCGTCTGGGCTGGAGATATTGTGCCGAGTTGGTGACAGTTCAACAGCCACAGCGTGTTTTTTGAGAACGCTATTGGCTACTATACGTTAATTCAGAAGCTAAAGCGCTGGGGAAGTGGACCGTGCGAATTCCGCTCGATTACTACCGAATTTTAGGACTGCCGATTCAGGCTACTGCTGAACAGCGAAGCCAAGCCTATCGCGATCGCGCCTTGCAACTGCCGCGCCGAGAGTATTCGGAAGCGGCGATCGCATCTCGCAAACAACTCCTAGACGAAGCCTACGCGGTTCTCTGTGACCCCGAACAGCGCTCCGCCTACGATGCCACCTTTCTTGCCAAAACTTACGAGCAGGAACCAGGTCAACCGATCGCCCTGGCTACTACAGCTACCAGCGAAGCGACAGGGGGAACCATCGATCCCCACATCCCCAGCATTGAAATAAAAAATGAGCAATTTGTTGGGGCATTGCTGATTCTTCAAGAACTTGGAGAATACGAACTCGTCCTGAAACTGGGGCAACCTTATCTGGGGACGCGCGACAGCATTAGCTTAGACAAGGGTCGTCTAGGAGACCCCCAACTGGTTCGAGCTGATATTGTTTTAACGCTGGCGCTTGCCTGCTTGGAACTGGGTCGAGAGCAATGGCAGCAAGGTCAGTATGAGAATGCTGCCACCTCCCTGGAAACCGGTCAAGAGTTACTCCTACGAGAGGGTTTATTCCCCTCAGTACGGGGGGAAATCCAAGCAGATCTCTATAAGCTTCGCCCCTACCGCATCCTGGAATTATTAGCGCTGCCGGAAGAAAATATTGTTGAACGACGCAATGGCTTGCGGCTGCTCCAGGAGATGCTACAGGAGCGAAGTGGTATTGATGGCACGGGTGACGACCAATCCGGATTAAGTATTGATGACTTTCTGCGCTTTATCCAGCAGTTGCGTGGCTACTTGAGTGCCGCTGAACAACAAACTCTGTTTGAAGCAGAAGCACGACGCCCTTCAGCCGTCGCGACTTACCTAGCGGTTTACGCCCTACTGGCTCAGGGATTTGCCCAAAGACAGCCCGCTTTGATTGCTCGTGCTAAGCAGATGCTGATGCGCTTAGGTAGGCGTCAGGATGTCCATCTTGAACAATCAGTGTGTGCTCTGCTGTTGGGTCAAACGGAAGAAGCCAGTCGCGCCCTTGAACTGAGCCAAGAGTATGAACCCCTCGCCTTCATTCGTGAACATTCTCAGGGTGCTCCAGACCTACTTCCGGGATTGTGCCTTTATGGGGAGCGGTGGCTGCAAAAGTCGGTATTTCCCCACTTCCGAGACCTAGCTAACCACAATGCCTCGTTGAAGGAATACTTTGCCGACGAGCAGGTACAGCAGTATTTAGAAAATTTGCCTGACCCATCAGCGGAGGGCAACAACGAGTGGACTGTTGTGCAAACCCAACAGGCAGCCTACGCGACCGCTGCACCCTCAAGAGGCTTAAGTGATCCAGCAGCGTTTCGTCGCTCTACTTCCCGCCAGACTGTAGAATACGCTGGAAGCCAGTCGCGGGATTTGCAACAGCAAACTGGTTCTGGCTTACGCCACTCAGTTGGTGAACCGGCAGTTGTCGGCTCACAGAGGACAATTGCACGAGAGCCTGCCACTGTCACAACTAGTCGGACGGCAACATTGGGGGCTACTACCGAACGCTCACCGGTTCAAGGGCTATCAACTCTGTCTACAGCCCAGCAGGCTTCGCGAACATCGACCGCAACGGATTCAACAGTTATAAGCTTACCGCCTGAGTCTTCTGGCAAGTCTCAGCGCCGAGGGCGTCAGTCGGGAGGTGGCTCAGAGCCACTCACGGCTCGTGCGCGTGGCGCTGATTCTGTATCCAAGGGGTTATCTGATACTGAGGAGAGCCTGAAGCGTTTACCGCCCGGTCGTATTCAACATGCGCCTGAAAAATCTCAGTCTTCAACAAAAGCCAGACGCATCGTTTTACTTGTCATTGCCGGTCTAGTCGGAGTGAGTGTCATAGCTTTAGCGCTGATGGGTCTGAGTTGGTTACAGAAAACGCTGCAAGGTTTATCAGCTCCAGCACTCAAGGGAGAGCAGCCTTCAGTACAGCTATTGCAGCCTCCAGTACCGATTCCTGAACCAGGTAGTCAGATGACTGCTCCAGAGGGGCTTCTGACTCAGGAAACGGCTCAGCAAGTAATCCAAGGCTGGCTGTCTACCAAGTCATTGGCGCTCGGTTCAGACCATCAAGTCGCTCAGTTAGAGCAAATCTTAGTTGATCCAGCTCTGTCTCGCTGGCGGCAAAGCGTTGCAACCGACAAGCGAAATAACTCGTACTGGCAATACAGGCATACGATTGAGGTTCAATCGGTTGATACAAGTGATGCTAATCCTGATCAAGCCAAGGTAGACGCAATCGTGAATGAAGCGGCACAGTTCTATAAAGGGGGTCAACTCAATCAGGCGGCTTCCTACAATGACAACCTGCGAGTCCGGTATAGCTTGGTTCGCCAAAAGAGTCGGTGGTTTATCAAAGATATGGCTGTTGTGAAATAGCTATAAGCTGTTATGCATTGAACGAGCTTGTTTTCATCAATGAGTTAAAGGTTGATGGTTTGAAGGTTGAAGGGTCAATGCTCCATAACCTGCAACTTTCTAACCTTCAATCTTGCCTAGGTGAGTTTACAGAACTGGAATCGTGTCGCCTCTGGTAATTCCAACTACCAATTAGGGCGGCCAAATCGGTCTTGCCTAGGCAGTTTTATCCTATCTGCAATGTTAGGAAATACGGCCTTGATTGGATTAGCGATCGCACCTTTGCTAGTTAGTGACCAAGCGCTGGCTCTGGTGGTGTTCTACAGCATTATCCAATTACTTGCTCCTGAATTCTTTGTGATCAAGTGTTGATTTTCCCAGTCAGACCGAGATCAACGCGAAGTGACATCCACCCAGCGCTGCCAAGAGAGGGACAGCGTAGGACTTATAGCCCCTCAAACTCCCCATTTGTTAAAGCTTGATAGAAGCTGATCCCAGCGATCTCAAATTGTCAAGATCCCATGACATTACGATCCCCGATTTGCCTGTAAATTCGTCAAACCCTCATAAATCGGCTCATCAGCCCCTTGACCCGACCCAAGGGTTTTCTGTTACATAAGTTAAGTAAGGCGATCCCAAAGAAATACCGATTTTTAGGATTTCTGAGAGCATTGGCGGCTGGCTCGACCCCAGGTAGCTGCATGAATGATGACCTGCCCGTTGCGATTGCCCAAAGAACACCGGCAAAGCTGCTCGCGAACCGGGAATCTAAATCAAAACTGGTGAGTAACTAAAGTTAAAAATTGGCTATCTTTCAACGCTTCGATATGTTGCATGACGACCGAAATCTTAGATTCATCAGGAGTGACCTACCTGCCGTCCTAACTACTGGAGAGCATAATCATGGCAAAAGAACGCCCACCTCTCGAAGAGATGACATTGCGGCAACTGCGTAAAGTCGCTAGTGAATATGGCATCTCTCGTTATAGCCGGATGCGCAAGTCGCAGTTGCTGGCAGAAATTCAAAAGATACAACGCACAACTATCTCTATCAATCCATCTCGCACAGTGGAGGCACAGCCAGAAGTGGAAGCAGCAAAATTTGAATTAGGTCAGGAGGATCGTACCGGTGGCACTCTTGCATCTGTGGATGAGGGGTTAAACGATTTACCAGAGGGCTACGGTGAAAGCCGGATTGTTTTAATGCCCCGTGATCCACAATGGGCTTACACCTATTGGGATATTCCGAATGATCACAAAGAAGACCTACGGCGTCAGGGAGGACAACAGCTAGCGCTGCGAATTTATGATGTCACCGACATCAGCCTTGACTACCAAAGCCCCCATAGTATCCAGGAATATCCTTGCGACGAACTAGCACGGGAATGGTACTTGCCGATGCCAGTAAGCGATCGCGATTATGTTGTTGATATCGGCTATCGCTGTCCTGATGGTCGCTGGCTAGTTTTGGCTCGTTCCTCACCAGTGCATGTTCCGCCTGTCTATCCCTCCGACTGGATTGAAGACCAATTCATCACCGTCAGCTGGGAGGAAGACGTGCGTGGCAAGACCTTCCTGGAATTGGTTCCTCCCAGCAAGAAGGCAGCGCCTGGAGTTGCTGGTACTGTAGAGGCACCTGGCAACCCCCTCTACGACGCAATCTTTGGTATGGCGCAATCTGCCGAAGCTCAGCGCGTTGCCGGTTCCTTGTACGGTTCCATGCAGCAAGTTCCAGTTCACGAGCAAGCAATCAGCTCCTATGTCTTCCCCTCTGGCGTTGGCATGTGGGCTGTACCGACAATGTCTGGTTTGACCATGTCCGGCGTTGGCATGTCTGGTGTTGGCTTCTCCGCTTCCATGCCCCCGATTCGTCCTCGCCAGTTCTGGTTGGTTGCTGATGCCGAGCTGATTGTCTATGGTGCTACCGAGCCTGATGCTAACGTGACGATTGGCGGACGCCCCATCAAGCTGAATCCCGATGGGACCTTCCGCTTCCAGATGTCCTTCCAGGATGGTCTGATTGACTACCCAATCATGGCAGTAGCAGCGGATGGTGAGCAGACTCGCTCAATCCATATGAAATTCAACCGCGAGACGCCATCGCGCAACACTAACACGAAAGAAGAAGCCGTTCAGGAATGGCTCGTCTAAAGGTTGAACGTTAAAGGTTGTAAGGTTGAAGGTTGAATTAATAGTTCATACTTCATACTTCTAAGAGTTTCCCTCGGCTGTTATCGGGGGATTTTTTTTTGGAGACCTATGAAACCGGAAGAAATTACTGATCAGCTCACAGCACTTTTTGGGGCAGCCGCCGTTCAGATGGCAGAATCAGGGGCGTGGCAGGTAGAGACGCCTCAGCTACAACTGTTGGTCTTACTCTCAGAAGACCAGTCTTGGCTACGAATTCTGATTCCCATTGCACCGGCTCAAGACGCTCAACCGTTTGTTGAGCAGCTTTTAGAGGCTAATTTTGATGATACTCAGGAAACCCGTTATGCCCTGAATCAAAATGTTCTTTGGGGTGTCTTTCAACACAACCGCGAGAGTCTCAACCAGGATGACTTTTCAGCGGCAGTTGCACGACTGGTATCTCTACGTCAACAGGGTCTGACGAACAGCTTCGACCAGCTGGTTGATGGTCGTATTCGTCAAATCATTCAGGCGGCAAAGGAGCAAGGACAATCCCTTGAGGCAACACTCCAAACCCTAGATCGATTTTATCGAGAAGGACTAATGGGCGACCTAGAGCAAGGGGCAGAGTCTCGCGAACAGGTGCTGGCGCAATGGCAACGCCGTCTTGAAAGACTTTGGCTGGAGGTAGAACCCTGAACTGGGGCGTAGCCCAAACAGTGCAGCGGCAAGGTAGGGACTTGCAGACACAAACCTGTCCAGTTCATCCCCTCAGTAGAATCAAACTGTACTTCATGGTCAATATCAGCGGTGCTTGGCTTTCTGATCGTTGTGCTGGCGTCTGTCTTTTTCTGCTTCCAGAATGTAATCGTTAGAGTTCTATTCAATGAACACACGATTCTAGGAATCATCCAGACGGGAGGTTTTGTAACACCTACCCTACAAAACTCATTCCTATTAATGTTCATGCGGATGCTGTTAGTCGTTCCATTGATGGCATTCCTGGCACCGAAGCTCTACCCTCCGACCTGGAAAGACATTGGACAGTTACGGAATTTAGAACAACGCCCACTCCTGTTGCAATCGGTTGGATGTGGGTTTCTGATGTTTCTCTACCTGGCACTGCTCTATATTTCCATCGGGTTAATTCCTACAGGCATTGCCATGACCCTCTTCTTTACGTATCCCGTTTTCACAGCACTATTTTCCTGGCGGCTGTTTGGGAGTCGTCCTACTCTGTTTCGCTGGAGTGTGATGGGGTTGGTATTACTGGGTAGTTTTCTGACGATGCCCCATTCCTCTACGGCGACAAATAGTAATAGCTTGATCGGCATCATCACCGGGATTACTTCCGGCATCGCGTATGCTCTTTATACTGTCATTGCTCAAAAGAGCTTTGAAACGCTGCATCCCGTTCCCTTTACCTGGATCAGTTTTGCAACCACGTTATTGTTATCGACAGCAAGTCTCCTGATCTGGAATCTGCATGATGCTCAGCTTGCTTGGCTTCCCCTCTGGATTGGAGGTCTCCTGTCTGCGATTGTCACTTTTGCCGGACACCTGATGAACAACTTTGGGATTCGTCTCATCGGTGCTACGTCTGCTTCGATGATCGGCGCTAGTAACCCTGCGCTTACGGTGATCTTAGCCTGGTTAACGATTCAGGAAACGCTACAGGGTCTGCAACTTGTTGGAGTGGTGATCGTGACGCTGAGTGTTGCCCTGCTGAGTCAAGAACACCGTTCATCAAAGTAACGTCCTAGGGAAAGGAATGTTTCGACGATATGAGAGAGACAGTGCGATCGCGCGATCGCACTGCTCATCCTGAACCAAAAACATCAGATTTTGAGTAGTTATTAAAATTACTTGGTTCAGTAAGAGTTTCGATTCAATTCAATTTCACTGTGTTAGTCTAATCACTTAGAGCAACCTCTGTTTGTGAGGTTGCGAAGTCATGGTGAATATGAATCTAAAGCTGAGATTTCAACCGGTTTCTCATAGTTGGGTTGCTCTTCATCCACAGCCTAAAGGGGTAATTCAATTTATTGCAGGGGCTTTCTTTGGTACCTTTGGTCCCATGCTTTTCTATCGCTATCTACTACAGTGTTTATTCGAGCAGGGATATACAATTATCCTCCTGCCGTTTAATTTTACTTTTAACCATTATCAAGAAGCTGGATTTCTAATCCGAGAACAGTATGAAATTCTGCCAGAGCTTGTGAGGATGGCAAGCTTTCAGGAATACGACTATGAAGCCTATCTAGATGATAAAAACTTTTCTTGGATTGGACATAGCCTTGGGTGTAAATATATCTCCCTATTAGAAGGATTCAGTGCTCTGCCTCAGGATGCTCAAGATCGAGAAAAGCAGATTCGGAACCTGCTGTCTAAAACTTCGGATGAACCGCAGATCCAAAGTGTCCTTACAGACATTAACACCCTCTTTTATGAGCTTATGCGAAAAATTGTTGAAGTTCGGAAACTAATTCA